>JBIKPL010000072.1:0-10117 GCA_044357485.1 Cytophagales bacterium | reverse complement strand
TTTAACGTTTTCAATTCAGGGACAAGCGTATTGTACTTTGCCGAACAAAGCAAAAACAATATTCTATATGCCATTTATTTATTCTCTACAAACCAATACCTTAAATTAAAACAATGAAAAACAAATCGCTTATTGTAGGACTGACGGTGATAGTATCTTTACTATCAATCTATTTCCTTTCTTTTTCACTTGTATCGCAATCGGTACAAGAAGATGCCGCTACTTATGCCACCGACAAATCAGGCAAAGTAGATTTCGCTAAAAGCCAAAACTATCTTGATTCTATTTGGTTTAAACCAGTATTTAATTTCTTAGGCATTGAATACACCTACAAAGAAATCAAAGAACAAGAATTACAATTAGGACTAGATTTACAAGGAGGTATGCATGTTGTTTTGGAAGTTTCTCCTGTAGAAATTATCAAAGTAATGGCAGGTTCCAAAGCCATGGACCCAAGCTTCAAAGAAACTTTAAAACGTGCTGAATTGGCCCAAAAAAATAGCCAAGAGAAGTTTATTAACTTGTTTTATGAAGCATTCAAAGAAGTAAATCCTTCCAAAAACTTAAGTGCTTATTTTACCAATTCTTTAACTAGAGGTAGAATTAATTTTGATTCCCCAGATGCCAAAGTAATTAGCATCATAGATGGAGAAATCAATGACGCTATTGATCGTTCATTTAACGTACTTCGTAGTCGTATTGACCAATTTGGTGTTATTCAACCCAATATTCAAAAATTACAAGGTACTGGCCGTATTCAATTGGAGTTGCCAGGTATCGATAATCCAAAACGTGCACGTAAATTATTGCAATCAGCTGCGGTACTTGAATTTTGGAATGTTGTAAAAAACAGCGAATTCGAACCATTTGTTGTTCAAACAGAAAAATACTTGGCTGCTCAAGCCAAATTAAAAACAGGTAAAACCGAAGATACAGACACTTCATTAGCCAAAGGCGATAGTGCCAAATCTAACAGTTTAGAAAGTAAATTATCAAAAAAATCGACTGACACCACGAAATTGGCGAAGAAAGATTCAACTAAATCTGCTTTAGAGGGTTATTTTTATCCATACTACAACTCATTGTTGGTAAAGTTAAAAGATACGGCTAAAGTGGCCGCCTTGATTGCACAACCTGAAATTCAAAAATTTGTACCTTCAAATGTTACATTTAGCTGGGCGAGTAAAACTATGCCAGGCAAAGACAACGAAGAATTGGTATTGTTATACCTTTTGAAAAAAGGAGCAAATGGTAAACCAATTTTATCAGGGGAAGATGTAAGAGATTCAAGAATTGATAACGATCCAGCTGATGGTTGGGGCGTTTCATTGAATTTAAATACAGATGCCGTTCGTAAATGGAGAATGGCTACCGCAAGTGCAGCACAAGACAAAAGAGCCATTGCCATTGTATTAGACAACGCGGTATATTCTGCACCAAATGTAAACGGAGAAATTCCAAATGGTAGCTGTCGTATTTCTGGCGGATTTCAAGTGGAAGAAGCCAAAGATTTAGCCAATATCTTGAAATCAGGTAGAATGCCTGCGCCAACAAGAATTGTGGAAGAAGCCATTGTTGGTCCAAGTTTGGGACAAGAAGCGATTAACCAAGGATTACTATCTATGGTAATTGCCCTTGGTTTGGTGGTGTTGTTTATGTTTGCGTATTACAGCGGTGGTGGTATGATTGCCAACATTGCCTTGTTGTTTAACGTGTTGTTTGTGGTAGGTATTTTGGTTCAATTCCATTCTGTGTTAACCCTTCCTGGTATTGCCGGTATCGTTTTAACAGTGGGTATGGCTGTTGATGCCAACGTACTGATTTTTGAAAGGATAAGAGAAGAATTAAGAGAAGGAACTTCATTGGTACGTGCAGTAGAATTGGGCTATGAAAAAGCATTTAGCTCTATCTTTGACTCTAACGTAACCACTTTATTGTCTGCCGTAATTTTGTTCTTCTTAGGTTCAGGACCTATTAAAGGTTTCGCAATTACCTTGATTATTGGTATTTTCTGTTCTTTCTTTACCGCTGTATATATTTCAAGAGTAATATTGGTGTGGTTTGTTACTAAAAAGAATCCTACGACTATTGGGTTTCACACGGTATTCTCTAAAAACTTATTCCAAAATTTAAACTTCGATTATATCGGTAAAAGAAAAGCGGCTTATGCTTTCTCTATCTCTTTATTGGTGTTGGGTGCCATTAGTATTGTGGCCCAAGGTGGTTTAAACCTAGGTGTTGATTTTAAAGGAGGTCGTAGTTATATCGTTCAGTTTGCTGAACCAGTAGAAGCTTCTGATGTGAAAGTAAATCTTGCTGATGTTTTTGCTCAAACAGGAACAGAGGTGAAAACATTTGGATCAAGCAGCAAAGTAAAAGTAACCACAAGTTATTTGATTGATGATGAATCAGCAGAGGGTGATAAAAAAGTGGAAGATGCTTTAAGCACAGGTTTATCAAAATATAAAAACAGTAAGTTTGAAATTTTGAGTTCTTCTAAGGTAGGTCCTACCATTGCAGATGATATCAAAACATCTTCTTACTATTCTTTGTTTTTGTCATTGGTTGGCATCTTTATTTATGTGGCCTTCCGTTTCAAAAACAGGTCATTTGGTTGGGGTGGTGTTATTGCCTTGTTGCATGATGCTTTAATGGTAGTGGCATGTTTCTCTATCGCAAGATGGTTTGGTTTGTCTTATGAAATTGACCAAGTATTCGTGGCCGCAATTTTAACTATTGTAGGATATTCTATCAATGATACGGTGGTAACTTTTGACCGTGTGAGAGAGTTCTCAGAATTGAATCCAGAGATGGCCGAAAATAACAAAGCCAAAGTCTTGAACGATTCTATTAACCACACCATGAGTCGTACCATTATGACTGCAATGACCGTATTTATGGTGGTTGCTATCTTGTTTGTATTTGGTGGAGAAATTCTTCGTAGTTTCTCTTTTGCCATGTTGATTGGGGTAATATTTGGTAGTTATTCTTCTATCTTTATTGCCGTACCGATTGTACTTGATTTAAGTAAAAAATCATTGGCAGATCCCATTAAACCGGTAATTGTCGAAGAAGGAGTTGCTTAATCGTAATTGATTGCATTAACAAAAAAAGAGAGGCTTTACCATTTGTAAAGCCTCTCTTTTTTTGTTAATTATAATTTGAAATTTCTTATTCGAATGATTACAAATGTTATGCTGTTAAAATGGATACATTATATGAAATCTCCTTGTCAACAACAACCATTAAAGGTAAAAATTAAATAGGGCGCCATTACCATTATTCTATTTTAAGCCATCTTTCTTCTACTTTCCATTCTTCAGGAGTTCCTGGTTTGAAAATACCTGATTGGTATAATGTATCTCCTTTTAGGCTAATTTGATAGGTTGTGGCGTGCCCAATATTTACCGTGTCTTTGGAGTGGTAGTTCAGCGTTTCGGTCAGTTCATTATTGACAAATGTATAGATGCCCCCAGCAAGATTCACTACCTTTTTGTTTTTAAGTAAATAGGCAGGAGAAATCCATTGGTCTTTTGTAAATATTTTTAAAATTTCTACCCCTTCCATGGGTTTATACACCGTATCCTCTTGTGATTCAAGGTCAAGCAAACGGTAAGTTCCCTTTAAAGTAGTGCTAACATTTGGGAAAATTTTTGGGGAAGGTGAATTTTGTTGGCAAGCAAATACAAGCAAAGCAAGTACAATTGTGGCGAAATTTTTAGTGTATTTCAACATTGGATAATCTTGTTTTGAAGGTTAAACAATCGGCTATAAAGGTATTTAATTCTTTCTTTTGTTGCCGAATAAAGGTATTGTCGGCAAGAGATCCCATGACGGCTTCCATCTCTTTGTCGTTGTCATACACCATTTTTCTAAAGGGGTTTTCATAATCTTTTGCCCTAGAATCGTGGATATTTTGTGTCATCCAAGTTTTGGTGTGTATGGCTTCGTCTAGGAAAGGGAGTAATTGTACTTCATGAAATGGAGAGAGGTCTATGTTTTTGATTTCCACTAGTGCTGCCAAAGCATGCATTAAACGTTCGTAAGCATACGCGTTTCCTTCATTCGTATAAAATTGATGTACTTCGTCCCAATCGTTTATAACACCTTCTGAAATGTTTTTTCTTAATTGAGTTATGGTTGCTTTGGGAATCAATTGACCACCAATATTTTGAAATGCTTTTCGAACATTGGCGGAAGTCATCATTTTCATGATTTCATTAATCGTCGTAATTGAATTTATTTTGGTATAATGTAACAACTCATTCACCGCATAATACACGATTATTTCATTGAATATGGCATAGGCTTGATTGACCTTACTGAGCAATACTTTGCGTTTGGAATTTTCACATTGTTCAATCAACACCTCTAAATCATCAACAATTGGGTTTTGTATTTGTAACAATTCTTTTCCAATAGCTTGTGGAGTTTTGTTTTCATCAGCCAAATTAAATTTTAAACAGTACGCTTTGCCTACACTTTCTTCCATGAGGGTAAGAGCGGTAAACATTTCATTAATGCTATCAGGGGCTAGATAGTCGTACTCTATTTGTTGGATACGTTCTTTGCGTTTATCTCTATCTAAATATTTCCAACAGTTTCGTGCCAACGCATACATGTTGTATCGAAACCAATACGCGGGAATAATTACCAATTGGTCATCGTGCTCATTGTTGCAAATGAGGGAAAACGGTATTTTGATGTTTAATTCTGCAGGGTAATTTCCTTTTGCTAAAATCGTAAAACTGGCAAATTGAGAATTGTGTTTTAAACTTACACATAAGCCAGGCCAAAAGCCACGTCCAGCAATAATTTCTCCATCAGGACTTCTGGAATTATGGTTAGAACCAATGGTTGCGCCAGCGGCAATGTTACTTTGACCCATGATTAAAGCGGCACATAAAAAAGAGTTGTTATGGTGCTGTTCATGTGCAGGAAAAATGAGTGTATTGAGCACCTCACAGCATGAAATAACGGCATTATTTCCTAAATAGGAATTAATTAATCGTGCACCATATTTCAATTGAGAATGAGAAGCCATAAAAAATCGAACGGCTTTGACGCCGTAAAAAACTCGACAGCCTTCACCAATTATCCCATTTACCAATTCGCAGCCTTCGCCAATCTGGGTTTTAGCTTCTTCGTTAGAACTAATGGTAATGTTCTTGATTTTGTTTGCACCTTTTAAATAGGCATCGGTTCCTATCCAAACATCTTTGATGATATTGCAATTTTTCACCACCGTTCGGTCACCAATTTTACCATAGAAACCTCTTTTGTTGTCAAATTTTTTGTCAGTAAATTGTTTGAATTTGGCTAACAAAGGCTGATCATCTCGGTACTTGCTCCATAAATAGGCATCACCAGGTAACATCCCATTGAAAGGTATAATGCTTCTTCCACCATTTTCATTACAAATCTCTAACCATACCCTAGTGCTTTCTGTTTCACCTTCTTTTAAAATGCCGTTTCCAAATTTGGCATAATCGGTGGTTACCAATTCGTTGACATTTACAATAATTACCTCACTGCCAATGATGTAATGTGACATATAATTAACATTATCAATAACCACATTGTCTCCAAAATCGCAACTGATGATGGTGGAATTATAGAGTCCAACGGGAACTTTAAGGTCACTAAATTCAAGGTAAAAAGGTTCAAGTTTACCAATTCTTACCAAGCCATAAAATTTGCAATTTTTCACCAATTCAGGGGTGAAGGCATCCGAAACCAATATTTTATTCCAATCATCGCTGGTATTTCGGTTGCGTACAAGCACTTCTATTTCGTAGGCATTTAATTGCCGGTATACAATGCCATTTCTATTTTGAAGGTTACGAAAATAGTATTCATCTTGGTTTTCAGTCAAGAATTCATTTTTTACAAAGCCATATCCTAAAGTGGCTACCGCGTGTTTTTTAATTATATTCCCTTTCATTTTAGTTGTCAGGTTTACGGTTGTCTGTTATCGAGTTTACTCCATTTTTAGTCTAGCGTTTAGCATCTATACTAAATAATAGTTTTTAGTGTTGAGTAGCATTCTTATCATTCATCACTAATCACTCAACCCTTAACATTAAACACTCATCACTAAAAAGGTTACTCTACTGTTACGCTTTTGGCCAAGTTTCGTGGCTTGTCAACATCTAATCCTTTTTCGACGCCCACAAAATAACTGAGTAACTGTAATGGTACAACATTTAATAAGGGTCCCATCAGCTCATCTGCATCAGGAATAGCAATGACATCGTTTGACAATTGGGTAATTACTTCATCGCCATGCGCAACAATTGCGATAATGTTTCCTTTTCGTGCTTTAATCTCTTGTACGTTGCTTACTATTTTTTGATAGTACGTGTCGCGAGTCGCGATAAACACAACGGGTAAAGTTTCATCTACTAAAGCAATAGGACCATGTTTCATTTCTGCTGCCGGATAGCCCTCTGCGTGAATATAAGAAACTTCTTTAAGTTTAAGTGCGCCTTCTAAAGCAATGGGGAAATTATAGCCACGTCCTAAAAATAAAAAATCTTTGGCATCTTTGTATTTTTTTGCAATCGCCTTAATGCCTTCAAGGTCGTTGATAATTGTTTTGATTTTTTCGGGTATGGCTTCCAATTCTATCATGAGTTGGTAATATCGCTCATAGGTAATGGTTTTTTTAGCATACCCTATTTTCAAAGCCATCATCATCAAAACCGTAAGTTGTGCAGTAAAAGCTTTTGTACTTGCCACCCCAATTTCAGGTCCTGCATGGGTATAAGCCCCCGCATGACTTAAGCGCGCAATGCTACTGCCTACCACATTCACAATTCCGAAAATAAATGCGCCCTGTTTTTTTACGTTTTCAAGGGCCACCAAGGTATCGGCCGTTTCGCCACTTTGAGATATAGCAATCACTACATCTCCTTTATTGATAATAGGATTTCTGTACCTAAATTCACTGGCATATTCTACTTCAACTGGAATTCTACAAAGGTTTTCAATCCAATATTCTGCGATTAAGCCAGCATGCCAACTTGTGCCACAAGCCACAATAATGATTCGAGGAGCATGTACAAGGGCGTCAATATGCTGGTCAACCCCACTCATCATGATTTGTCCCGTTTCGGGCAATAATCGTCCACGTTGACAATCAAAAACGGTGGTAGGTTGGTCAAAAATTTCTTTCAGCATAAAATGATCAAAACCCCCTTTTTCTATGGCGGCAAGCTCCATATCAAGTTTGGTAATAAAAGGCGTTTGTTTTTCGTTCCCTAAATTTTTAAGAATGAGTTCTCCAGGTCTAACAATAGCCATTTCATAATCATTGACATAGATTACCTCTTTGGTATATTCAATAATAGGGGAAGCATCGGAAGCTAAAAAATATTCTCCATCACCGACCCCAATTACCAAAGGACTTCCTTTTCTGGCGGCATAAATTGTCCCTGGTTCATCTATAGAGACGAGCAAAATACAATAGGCACCAACTACCCTTTTTAAAGCAATTCTGATGGCTTCTTCTAAAGAACACTCATTATTGTATTGTACCTCTTCAATAAAATTGAGTAGTACTTCGGTATCGGTATCGCTTGTAAAATGATAATCTTTGAAAATCAATTCTTGTTTGATGGCTGCGTAGTTTTCAATAATACCATTGTGGATCATGGCCAATCTACCGCTTTGGGATTGATGTGGGTGTGCATTTTCATCATTCGGTTCCCCATGTGTTGCCCAACGGGTATGGCCAATGCCTGTGTTTCCCTCCAAGTTTTTACCAATGACATCAGTTTCAAGCGCTTTTACTTTCCCCTTCTTTTTATAAATATGAAGGCCTGAACCAAGTAAAGCGATGCCTGTACTATCGTAACCACGATACTCTAATCGTTGAAGTCCTTTGATGACAATTGGGTAAGCTTGTCTACTTCCAGTATAACCAACTATTCCACACATAAGAAATTTTGTTTAAATGTAAATAATCAAATACCTGATATTTTAAGCGTTTTCAGGGATGTTTTTGGTTGAATAATCTTTGATAAATTTTTCGACAATTTCAACCATATCTGCTGACCCAATCACCAATGGCGATAATTGATGGATATGATGGGTTTCAATTTCTAATATTCTACTGATGCCATTGGTGGCTTTTCCACCGGCTTGTTCCATTAAGAAAGCCATAGGGTTGCATTCATAAAGTAACCTCAATTTTCCGTAAGGATGTTGCGTAGTGGAAGGATAAATAAATACCCCACCTTTGATTAAATTTCTATGAAAATCCGCAACCAAAGAACCAATGTGTCTTGATACATAAGGATTGTCACTCACTGATTTTTCTTCTTGGCAATAATCAATGAATTTTTGTATCCCGGTATCAAACTTTTGATAATTGCCCTCATTGATAGAGTAAAATTTGCCTTGAGAGGGAATGGTTAAGTAAGGATGTGAGTAATAAAACTCTCCTACGGAAGTGTCTAAGGTAAAACCATGTACCCCATCGCCTGTGGTTAACACAAATATTGTTGAACTCCCATAAATGATATATCCTGCAGAGATTTGTTCTAATCCTTTTTGTAGGCAATCTTCAACGGTGCCAGGCCCAGCATTTGTTTTCCTTTTGTAGATCGAAAAAATAGTGCCGATGGATACATTTACATCTGCATTGGACGATCCATCAATTGGGTCGAGCAATACCACATATTTGGAATCGTCTATTTTACCTTGTAATGAAATAATGTCTTCGCTTTCTTCTGATACAATTACGCAGCATTCTTCACTTACCGAAAGAGCCGCTACAAATACGTCATGGGCATATTCATCTAGTTTTTTAACTTCTTCACCATGCACGTTCGCACTTCCAGAAGTGCCCATCATGTCGGCCATGCCAGCCCTGCTGATTTCTCGGTTAATAATTTTTCCGGCCACACTAATGGCATGAATCAATGGAGGTAATCCGTATTCTCTACTAGGAACATTGTTTTTCACCGCTTCAATTACAAACTGATTCAGCGTTTTATGTTTCATTGATAACTTATCCATAGTCTTGCTTGTTTATCGAAATCTTTATTGCACCATAATGGCACCACAAATATAATAAATGTTTTCATAATCTTTCGTTTAATTCATATTATTTGTTTTTGTTAATTATATGCTTGTATTTGGTTGCAATTAATTTAATAAATATTTACTTTTGCTTATCAAAAGCTTTCGAAACTATTTACAACAGTAATCGCAGGAGAATAAATTCATTATATTGAAAAAATATCGGCATTAAATTATTATTATCTTACAATTGATTGCAATTAATTTAATTTACACATACATTTGCTTATTAATTACTTTCAAAACATTTCACAGTTCAGTTCAACAAAAAATAAATCAATTCGTACAACCATTAAAATGATGTGATATGATAAACAGAAACAACATAGCGCGCAACATGATTATTGCAGCGCTATCTTTACCCGCCATGCTTTTCGCACAAGGTTCTGCTAAAGACATTAGTATGCAAAATGCTAAGAATGATGAAACCAAATTATATTTCAATACCGACTCCGAACAAGGCATTGTGGGAGATATCAAAGGAAGTGCAATTGAATTAAACACTCAAAAATCAAATAAAATTGAAGATACCATTGGCTCATGTGATGTGTGTAAGGATGTGCCTAAAGGTGTATTTTGTGATGATTTTTGCGGCACAGAATTGAATACGGCCAAATGGTGGTATGGTCGTAACCACTGGGGAAATGGTAAAACATTTAAAAACAATGGTGTTGCGCCAGAAAATGTAATTATTAAGAACAACAAAGCTTATTTTGGTGCTAATGGCGATAATTATTCAGGGCCAATCAAAGGGATTACAAAAAGTAAGGGTTCATTTGCCCAAGATGCACCCGGAAAAAGAGTAGGAGGCATACTGGTATCTGACGAATACCTGGGTTCAGGCAAATATGAAATCAGGATGAAACTTCCTCCTAAATTAGGCGTGTGTAGTGCCATTTGGACATTCCATTACCAAGAGGTTTACCAAGACAATCCTGCCTACCAAGACCTGATCAACAAAGGCTATGATGCTCAGGGAAATGACAATGACGGAAGGTATGTGACGGTGAACCATGAAATTGACATAGAA
>JBIKPL010000334.1:0-3762 GCA_044357485.1 Cytophagales bacterium | reverse complement strand
TTATGGTTTTTCCTCTGATAAAAGTCAGATTACTTGTAGGTTATTTCATTTTGGCAAATTAAACGAAGGGCAAAACTTCGACGATGCGTATTGGTTTCATTTTTTCGACAATGCCTATCACCGACGCAAAGCCATCATTGATTTTGAAACCACCAATTGCTACCGTTTATTCCATGCAGAAGGTGACTTTTTACCAGGTTTGGTAGTTGATATCTACGACAAAGTTGCCGTGGTACAAGTGTTGGTCAAAGGCATAGAAAATTTAAAAGACACCATCGTTCAATCTCTAAAGCAATTGGGTTTTGAGCATGTGTATTTGAAAAATAAAACCGGCTCTCAAAATGCAGAGCAAATTACGTCGGTTTCAGGTTGGTTAACGGCTCCATTTGCTTCGTCTATCGTTGCCAAAGAAAACAACGTTAAATTTACCATTGATATCGAAAACGGACAAAAAACAGGTTTCTTTATAGACCAGCGAGACAACCGCGCTGAACTTGGAAAGTTGGCCAAAGGAAAACGCATCTTGAATTGCTTCAGTTATTCTGGCGGGTTCAGTATGTATGGATTGTTGCATGGTGCGTCTGAAGTACATTCGGTAGATATCTCTGCGCAAGCGGCACAAGAATGTAATGACAATGCCACTTTAAACGGTGTGGCTGACAAACATCAGGCTTTTGCAGAAGATTGCTTTGAATACCTGCGTCACAAAGCCGAAGGGTACGACATGATTGTGTTAGATCCACCTGCTTTTGCCAAAAACATCAGAAGTGTACCCAATGCTTGCAAAGGATATAAAGACATCAATTTACTCGCTTTTAAAAATGTCAACAAAGGCGGTTTTGTGTTTACCTATTCCTGCTCTCAACATATATCACGCGACTTGTTCCAGAAAATCATCTTTGGTGCAGCCTTAGATTCTGGCAGAAACGTACAAATTATCAAACATTTAAACCAATCTTCCGACCATCCCATCAGCATCTTTCATCCCGAAGGAGATTATCTGAAAGGGCTGTTGTTGTATGTGGAATAAGATGGTATTAAGTCTTAGGTATTAAGTATTAAGTACAAAAAAAAATATCATGAGAGCGATGAAATAGTAATTTGCATTTCCTTGTCGTTGAGTTAATAATTTTATAAGTCCTAATACATAATACTTTGTACTTAATACCTTGTACCTAATACTTAATACCTCAAAAATGTCAGTAAAAGAAATTGCCATCAAAGATTACACCTACGAATTGCCAGAGGAAAAGATCGCCAAGTTTCCTTTAGAAAACCGTGCCATGTCTAAGTTATTGGTGTATCAACATGACCAAATTTCGGAAAGTATTTTTCAAAATGTAGGCGCTTATTTACCGGCAGGAGCGAGGCTGATTTTTAATTCTACGAAAGTGGTTTGTGCCCGTATTTTATTTCAAACCAGTACAGACAAAAAGGTGGAGATTTTTATGCTTGAGCCTTCTCACGGACAAGAAATGCAACAAGCCATGCTTCAAAAAGGAACCGCTAAATGGATTTGTTTGGTAGGAAATATGAAGCAATTCAAAGAGAATTTTTTGACCAAAGTATTTGCTTTTGAAGGGAAAGAATATTTTATAAAGGTCTACAAACCTACTCCTTACCTTGATTCTTTTAAAGTA
The DNA here is from genome assembly GCA_044357485.1 of Cytophagales bacterium. Lineage (GTDB taxonomy): Bacteria > Bacteroidota > Bacteroidia > Cytophagales > UBA9547 > CALPQG02. The sequence continues at coordinate 2,122 of JBIKPL010000334.1, read as the reverse complement.
AAATTAGAGTGGAGCGAAGAACTTACTTTTGCCGAGGTTTTGTCATTTGCAGGATTGATTCCTTTGCCGCCTTATATGAAACGTTTACCCGTAGCAGAAGATACTTCTCGTTACCAAACGGTGTATGCCAATGAAGAAGGTTCGGTCGCTGCACCAACCGCAGGACTGCATTTTACGGATGAATTACTGGCGAATTTAAATGCGAATAAAGTGGATTGCAGCAATGTCGTTTTGCATGTTGGCGCAGGGACTTTTAAACCTGTAAAAGCCGCCACGATGGTAGACCATCAAATGCATGCGGAAGAAATTGTGGTAGAGAAATCTTTGTTGGAAGACATCATCGCCAAGCAACAGCCGATTGTGGTGGTGGGTACCACGAGTTTCCGTACCATGGAAAGTTTGTTTTGGTTTGGGTTAAAGCTTGAATTGAATGGACTGAAAAGTGCGACAAGTTTGAGTATTGCGCAATGGGATCCTTATGAATTGGTGGTGCCCGAAGGTTTTACGTATTTGAATGCATTTGAAAATATTGTTAAAATGCTACAAATCACCAATCAACATCAGTTAAAAGGCAAAACGCAATTGTTGGTAGCTCCCGGTTACCAAGTGCGTGTGGCCGAAGCCATCATTACCAATTTTCATCAACCTGACAGCACCTTGTTGTTGCTGGTCGCTGCATTTGTAGGCGAAGCCAATTGGAAAAAAATCTATGACTATGCCTTAAGTCATGACTTTAGGTTTTTGAGTTTTGGGGACAGCTCTATTTTGTATCGGGGTTAGTCTGAATTTGACAACTAAATTTGACAATTCTCAAAATGTCTTATCTGCTATTCGACAATTGCATTGTCGAATCCCTATCAAAGGATTTGTAATCCGACTTAAAAGATGAGCTGAAAAGCTGAAAAATCGGATTGCAAATCCTACGATAATGCTTCCGAATTATAAATTCGGAAGAGCGGAATACTGAATAAAAATAACATTCAAGAAAAATAGAATTATAGCATCTTAAAAAAATAAAATATCACACAAATTCAAGAGTAAATACTTTTGCAACACTCTCTATATATTCATAATTTCGTTCTTTGGAATGTAATTGGATTTTATTATTAAGTTTTATGTAAATGTGTTTGTGATGGCAAAAGGAAGAGTATTGCAGGTAAAAGATTCAACAATAACGGTTATCACTCAAAATGAGACTGATTTTATTAGTCTCACAGATATGACATCGGGATTTAATGAAGGAAGTGGTCTTATTGGTAAATGGATAACCAATAAAAATACTTTGGAATATTTAGGGGTATGGGAAAATATTAATACTCCTGATTTCAATTACCCCGAATTCGGGGTAATTGCAAGCGAAGCAGGAATCAACCGATTTATTATGTCTGTCGGACAATGGATTGCAAGAACAAATGCAAAAGGATTGATTGTGAGTGCCGGTCGGTATGGCGGTACTTATGCCCATAAAGACCTCGCATTTCACTTTGCAATGTGGTTAAGTCCTGAATTTCAAATTTATCTTATCAACGAATTTCAACGACTCAAAAATGAAGAGAATGATCGTTTAAAATTAGGTTGGGATTTACAAAGAACATTGTCAAAAGTAAATTATCATATACATACTGAGGCGATTAAAGAAAATCTAATTCCCAAAGAAATTACAAAACAACAAGTAAATTTCGTCTACGCCAATGAAGCTGACTTATTGAATGTTGCACTATTGGGAATTACTGCAAAAGAATGGAGAGATTGTAATGCTAATAAAATTGGGAATATGAGGGATTATGCAACATTAGATCAACTCGTAGTAATGAGTAATCTGGAAAGTATTAACGCACTGCTGATAAGACAAGGGTTTACCCAAAATGAACGACTTACCCAACTAAACCAAACGGCAATTATACAAATGAAATCATTGATGACCAGCAAAGCAATGCAGAGGCTGAAATAGTTACTACTTATAAAAAGGCTTCGTATTACCAATAAGCCAAGCTATGAGTGTGGTGTTCTGCTATTCGACAATTTCTGCTATTCGACAATTGCATTGTCGAATCCCTATCATAGGATTTGTAATCCGACTTGAAAGATGAGCTGAAAAAACGGATTGCAAATCCTACGAGAA
>JBIKPL010000071.1:0-10125 GCA_044357485.1 Cytophagales bacterium | reverse complement strand
ATCAATAGCAGTAAAAATAGAAAGAAGGCATCAAAAAAGGCAAAAAGACATCAATCGATATTATAAAGAGCAAACTTAAGCTAATGTGTTAAAGTAGAATTAAACGTGTCTTAATATAATTTTTTAATACTTCAAGACTCATGTTTTGTGTTTCTATACTCACTTTATCGCTTACATCGCGCATCATTTTTACAGCGTCGAATGGTTTGTTTTTTTTAGTCGTTTTCATATTTTATTAAATCTTTAGGACTTCTAATTTCAATTATTTGGTATCCAAGTCTAAGATTAACAGAATTATAACCTTTAATTCTGTCTAAGTTTACGATATGTTTGAAATTCCAACTAGCTAATACATCTACTTTATTCAAAGTTGCCAGTGCAAAATGTCTACAATCTTCTATACTAGTTTTGCCAACAACTTTCTCGTCTATATAAGTTTGAGCAAGTTTAAAAGCTTCATCAGTTAAATCAACACGCTCAAATTTGTCTTTGAGAATTTATGAAGTAATTCTCTAACTTTATTTGGCGCATTTAATAATTCTGTTCCGTTTATTGTGTCGTTCATGGCTTTGCCTCTACCGAGTAGGTATTACTTGGTATGGTGACGTTTAGTAATATTATTTGTAGTAATTAGGAGCTGCTGCAAAACTCATTTCACATCATTTGTAAATCATATTTAGCAAATACACTTAAAATTATTACGCTAAAATGGCCGCTCCATTTAATTGAAATGATTGGCTAATTCGCTTTGCGTTAGCGGGAGAGGCTTTGTTTGAGCTTCCCGAAAAAATCGGGACGAGTGCCGATCACGCGACCGAAGGGAACGCCCTACAAAATGAATAACTTATCTATGCTATTTAAATCAAACTAGTGCACCACTTTAATGAAATAAAATCAAATACCCTTGCATTTAAACGGCTAAATCAATAGCTTAAATCTCTAAAAATCAACAAATAAACTGCTTTTCAGCAGCTCCTAATTACACAATTACAATGTCATATTGGGTCAATAAGCCCAAGAGTCCGTTCATAGAAAAAATGCATTTTTTTATATCATTCAGCGCTGGGTCTATCCTAAAATTATAGGCAGACTGGAAATTTGCTTCTTTTAAATTTGTTTTGTTAAATAAGGCATGCTCCAAATTACAGTTGTCAAACAAGGCATTGTTTAATTGTGTTCCTGCAAAGTTGGTATCTTTTAAGGAAGTGTCGATGAATTTTGTTTTGGGCATTTTTTTGTTGGCAAAGGAGGTAAAGTCGGCCACACATTGTTCCATTTTTATGGCAAATAAAAAGTCTTTTACTTCACTAAAGTTGATGCCAATGAGTTTGCAATCTTTGAAAAGCACATTTTTAAGGGATGCATTGTTGAAATTTACATTGGATAAATTACACTGTACAAATACACAATCACTAAATACATTGTTGGCCAAAACACTTTGTGAAAAGTCGCAATGCTTAAAAGTACATTGTTCAAATTCTCTGTTTTGGGTAGTCTGTGCTTTGAAATCAACTTTTTCGAAAGTTTTGTTTTCGTGAAGAAAGGTTTTGTGGTTGAGCATGTCCAATGATTAGGCTACTAAATTAAGCAATATTTAACTAATAGTTGACAAGGTGCCAAGCATTAATCAATTATAAATCGACGATGCAAGTAAGAACAGCGTTAAGAATTTAAAATCATGCAAAGGGAAATTACAAACTTGGAATGACACAAGAAGAGCTTGCAGAAAAATGTGGAACGAACAAATCTTATATCTCAAGAATCGAAAACAATTCTTATGATATTAGACTTTCTACATTAATGAAAATTATTCAAACAGGACTAGGCGGACATTTAAAATTGACTCTTCAACTTTAGAAGAAATTAAAAAACGAACGCCAACAACTAAGCTTACATTGCCTAAAAGCCATAAAATATTGGTTAATCTGTTTTCTATCGGACATTAGTGTTTGTAAATGATACTGATGTAGAAAATTATTGCAAAGAAAAACATATACCGACAAAGGAAGAAGATAATTAATTGACTCTTTAAGATTATCAAAACTTGCACTATTTGCAAGTTTTGATAATTTAATTTATAACTTTACTTTAGGGTAATTACACAAATCGAAAGGAATACATAGAAAAACTACTGGCTTATAAAGATAAAGATCTTATAAAAGTAGTAAGCGGTTTACGGAGATCGGGTAAAAGTACCTTATTAGAATTATACCGTGAACAATTACAAAAACAAGGAATTGGCAAACGACAAATTCAGTTCTACAACTTTGAATTGCCCGAAAATTACTTCAACAAAACGTGGAACGATATTTATTTTGAGATAAAAAAGAAACTGCAAACAGATAAGCCCAATTACATTTTTTTAGACGAAGTGCAAAATATTCCATTTTTTGAAAAATTAGTTGACGGACTTTTTGCTACTGAACATACAGACGTATATATAACAGGTTCAAATGCATTTTTATTGAGTAGTGAGTTGGCTACTTTACTGAGTGGACGGTATATTGAAATTTCTATTTTGCCATTTTCGTTCAAAGAGTATTTAACGGCACGTAGCATTGACACTAGTAACAAATATCTCCATTACGAAGCCTTGTTTTTTGATTATGTAAATGAAACATCGTTGCCCAAAGGTGTAGAACTTCGAGAAGCCGGTTTTGATAAAATATACGAGTATTTGGAAGCCATTTACAATACCATAATCGAAAAAGATATTACGCAACGCCATCAAATAAACGACAAACGTGCCTTTGCTAATATTGTAAGGTTTGTGGCTTCTAATATTGGGAATGCACTTTCACCCAGCAATATTTCTTCAACATTAAAACAAGATGGGCAAAGTATACATCACGCCACTGTAGAAAAATATTTGGAATATTTGGTAGCAAGCTTTGTGTTTTAAAAGTAAACCGTTTTGATTTGAAAGGTAAAAAACAATTGGCTACGCAAGAAAAATATTATTTGGTAGACGTAGGTTTGTTAAATCTTTTGGCTGGTAAAGAACGGACGACTGATAGGGGACATGTATTGGAAAATGTTGTTTATCTTGAACTGCTTCGTAGAGGCTGCAAAATTTGGACAGGCACAAGTCGCAACTCCGAAGTCGACTTTGTATGTAAAACGCCACTTGGCGACATTGAATACTACCAAGTAGCCTGGCAAATGACAAGCGAAAGTACCTTAGAAAGAGAATTTGGGTCATTAGAAAAAATCAATGACAACTATCCAAAATTTTTACTTACAACAGATTCGTTTACACAAAATAGAAGAGGAGTAAAACATGTGAACGTTTTTAATTGGTTACTTACCATAGATTAAAGCCAAGCATAAGCACTCGGCACAACAACTAAGCTTACATTGCCTAAAAGCCATAAAATCTCGGTTAAATCCTCCTCTGGGCGACAGGTTGCGCTGTGTGATGCAACCTCGTTTGTTAAAGAAAAAATTGAGAAGCAGGGGTTGTAGCTTGTTTTTTGCCTTTTATAAATAATTATGAAGTGAAATGTATTTTCAGTAGCTACGAATATATTTTTAAAATCATCAAATAGCATTATTTATTTTATTCAACATTAAATGATTTTATTATATTTGTGAGTTCTCCATGATTTGTTTTGGTAAAAAACTTAGCGAATGGAAGTATTTAAAAATTAATAAATATGACACAAAAATCAAAAATCATCTATACTATTACAGATGAGGCACCTATGTTAGCAACTTATTCGTTGTTACCAATTGTTCAAGCATTTACTTCAAGTGCAGGCGTAGCGGTTGAAACAAGAGATATCTCTCTTGCAAGTCGTATCTTAGCTAACTTCCCTGATTTTTTAAAAGAAGACCAAAAAGTAGGTGATGCCTTGACTGAATTAGGTTTATTAGCAAATACTCCAGAAGCCAATATCATAAAGTTGCCGAATGTTTCTGCTTCAGTACCTCAACTGAAAGCTGCGATTGCGGAATTGCAAAGCCATGGTTATGCGGTACCTAATTTGCCAGATGATGCGCAAACAGATGCTGAAAAAGACATCAAAGCGAGGTATGCAAAAGTATTAGGTTCTGCTGTGAACCCTGTGCTGCGTGAAGGAAACTCTGATCGTAGAGCCCCTAAAGCGGTAAAGAATTATGCCAAAGCCAATCCTCATTCCATGGGAGCTTGGTCTGCCGACTCTAAAACAAGTGTTGCGCACATGTCAGAAGGTGATTTTTATGGTACCGAAAAATCAGTAACGGTTGAAAAAGCTGGAGAATTTCAAATTGAATTTTTCGGAAACGATGGCACACATCAAGTATTAAAAGGTAAATCACCTTTAAAAGCAGGTGAAATTATTGACAGTTCTGTGATGAACATCAAAGCCTTGAAAAGTTTTGTTGCAGCACAAATTGAAATAGCTAAAAAACAAGGCGTATTGCTTTCGGCTCATTTAAAAGCGACAATGATGAAGGTTTCTGACCCTATCATTTTTAGCGCTATTGTTGAAGTATATTTCAAAGAGGTATTTACGCAATATGCTGATTTATTCAAATCGCTGAATGTTGATACTCGCAATGGCTTGGGAGATGTATATGCTAAAATAGCTGGTCATCCACAACAAGCAGCAGTAGAAGCGGCGATTGACGCAGCAATTGCGAATGGCCCAGCTATAGCAATGGTAAATTCAGACAAAGGTATTACCAATCTTCACGTTCCGTCTGATGTAATTGTGGATGCTTCTATGCCTGCCATGATTCGTACTTCAGGTCAAATGTGGAACAAAGAAGGAAAGGCGCAAGATACCTTAGCCCTAATTCCTGACAGGTGTTATGCTGGCGTGTATGTCGCTACCATTGATTTTTGTAAGAAAAATGGCGCTTTTGATCCTAAAACCATGGGTTCTGTACCTAATGTAGGTTTGATGGCTCAAAAAGCAGAAGAATATGGTTCTCATGACAAAACTTTCCAGATTGCTGCGGAGGGTACTGTGAAAGTAACAGATGGAAATGGTAATGTTTTCATGGAACAAAAAGTTGAAACTGGCGATATCTTCAGAATGTGTCAGGTAAAAGATGCTCCAATCCAGGATTGGGTTAAACTTGCGGTGAATAGAGCCCGCTTATCGCATACGCCTGCCATTTTTTGGTTAGATGAAAATAGAGCACACGACCGTGAGGTGATTAAAAAAGTGACGGCTTACCTTAAAAACTTCGACACCACAGGTTTAGACATTACAATCATGAATCCTGTTGCGGCTACGAACGCAACTTTAATTCGTTTGAAAGAAGGTAAAGATACTATTTCTGTAACTGGGAATGTATTGCGTGACTATTTAACCGATTTATTTCCGATTTTAGAATTGGGTACTTCTGCTAAAATGTTGTCCATTGTTCCATTGATGAATGGTGGCGGTTTGTTTGAAACAGGTGCTGGTGGGTCTGCCCCTAAGCATGTGGAGCAATTTGTGGAAGAAGGTTATCTTCGTTGGGATTCATTAGGCGAGTTTTTGGCCTTGGCTGTTTCTTTAGAGCACTTAGGGCAAACACAAAACAATCCGAAGGCTTTGGTTTTAGCCGAAACATTAGATGCCGCCACAGAATTATTCTTAGCAAACGATAAATCTCCAGCCCGTAAAGTGGGTCAAATAGATAACCGTGGTTCACATTTCTATATTGCATTGTATTGGGCGCAAGCCTTAGCGGCACAAACCAAAGACCTTGATTTGCAAGCTACTTTTAAAACAATTGCAGCAGAATTAACCGCTAATGAAGTAACTATAAATGCAGAATTGATTGGTTCTCAAGGTAAACACCAAGAAATTGGAGGATACTACCAACCAAAATTTGAATTAGCAAGTAAATGTATGCGTCCAAGTGATACCTTTAATACAATACTGTCTGAATTAACAGCGGTAAAAGCATAGTATTTTATGCTTGGCCTTTTCTTTATGAATGAAAATAGTCCCGATTTTATCGGGACTATTTTTTTTGATATCGTCATGTATTATTTTGTAGCTTTATTCAATTAAAGATTGAATAATGAAGGGCAATTCTGCTATCCACAGTAGTGTATACCATGTTTTAATCCTTAAAAAGGAAACTAAATTATTAACCAATAATATTCCAATGGTGAGCTTAGTCAGTCCGAAAACCAACAACTTTTTTCAAAACGTTTACGAAGTAACCAAGCTAATTCCTTATGGTCGAGTGACAACCTACGGCGCAATCGCTAGTTATTTGGGTGCTGCACGAAGCGCGCGTATGGTAGGTTGGGCCATGAACAATGCCCATACGATGCCCGAAATTCCTGCCCATAGGGTTTTAAATAGGGAAGGAGTACTTACCGGAAAGTTTCATTTTGCCACTTTAACCACCATGCAAGAATTACTTGAAAAAGAGGGTGTTATTGTTTTGGAAGATAAGGTGAAAGATTTCAAAACGGTGTTTTGGAATCCTGCTTTAGCATTGCTTTAAGGTGTTGAATACTTTGTGAGAGTAATATATACCATTTGGGTTGATGCATTGCAATGGGTATTTCGCAACAAGCATGGTGATATGCGCATGAATGCATTTCTTCTGATGGTAAATATGTTTCAGGTCTTATTGCTTCATCATTAATCGTGGGTTTTATAAGTGTATCAGGAGGGGTAGTGGCTGAATGACTAGTGGTAATTAAGTCTAGGTTTGGTTGTCCCGCATTGATCCAGCAAGTATACCATAGGGCAGCAGTACTCGAAATGGCTGATTTCATTTGCCGCTCCACTTGTCCGGCTAAACTTTGATGGTAAGCTTTTGCATATTTTTTTGCATAAACTTTAACCGTGGTGCCACCTCTTTGTTCATAACTATATTTTTTGTCTTCCCTAAAATCTAGGCTTAGGGCCTTTTCAAAAGCCAATACCGAATCAAGCGCCAAATGCGACCTCACCACAATATGCCAACTCAATTCAGCAATTGAATTTATATAGCTTGCTTTACCGGTAAACAAATCATAATGACTTGCAAACAATTCAGGAAGTCGAGATTCCCAAAAGCCATGTATGCCCACTTGGTTACTGAGTTGGCCGTTGTAATTTTTAGTGGTATGTAATGGCACATGTGCATCGCCAACATAATGCCCCAAATCTGCAGATAAACGAATAATGTCGTCCTTGTTTTGCGTCATAAAAGCATTGGTGAGATTAAAACACACTTGCTGAATATGCCAAGGTACCATGCCTAATTTCAATAAGGAATCGTCTGAGAATTGTTTTTTAATTTGAAATAGCTGATGTGGTAACTTATTCATGGCACTGTCTCCATAATCTTCAAAATCAATATAATGCCTAGCCGCTTCTGCTTTGATTACATACCGTCTTTGATCGGGTGCGGTAGCTTTTTCAGTTATCTCATGGAGGTAAGTTTTGTAAAATTTAAACATTCCCTCTGGTAAAGAATACACTGCAATTTGATTGATTTTTTTATGGGCATAAAATCCCCAACAATGCGCTGGTATAACACTTAAATAAGCCAACAGGAAGCTCAATATCAATTTTGAAATCATATTTTAAAAATTAAGGTTAAAAAGAAATTATTTTTCAATAGTAATGAAAACTATCGTAGTTCACAATGATGTTTTACAGAAATATTGAAATTAATAATTTAATAGTAAGCGCGTTACGACTTAAAAGGATTAATGTCAATATTCTTATTCAAATTCAATGGAATGCCTAAAATGATAGTGTTTAATTAAGAAAAATTTATTAATTTCGTCACTTACGAATATGTTAACTTATGAGGATAATAGTTCTACTAATTGCTTTAGTTTTTTGTCAAAATAACATCATCAAAGCACAAGCCATAGACCCCGTATCGCTTGAAAAAGAGGCTAATGATTTTTTTCGCACGCTCAAATATCGCTCAGCGCAAGAGGCTTACCATGTATTGGATAGTCTACAACCCGGAAATTCATTGTTTGCTTACCGATTAGGCGTTAGTTATTTGCATAATGGTCACAAAAAATTAGCCTTAGACTGTTTCTTAAAAGTGGCGCAACATCCCGAAAAATGTCCTATAGAATATTTATATTACCTTGGCAAATCATACCATTACAATTATAAATTTGATGAAGCTTGGGAGCAATTTAACCAGTATAAAAACTACGTGGTCTCTCATCATTTAGGCAACAAGGCCAAAAATATAGATATCGATAGACGAATGGAGGTTTGTAAAATGGCCAAAGAAATTATGGCCAAACCTTTAGACATTAAAATTACCTCATTAGGTCCTTTGGTCAATTCGGCCTATTCAGAATACACCCCCGTAGTAACTGCAGATGAACAAAAAATGTATTTCACTGCACGTAAACCCAATACCACTGGTGGTTTAAAAGATGCTTATGATGAAGATTATTTTGAAGACATTTACGTGTCAGAGAAAACCAATATCGGATGGGGAACGCCTAAAAGTGTAGGGGAGCATATCAATACCAATAACCACGATGCGGTGGTTGGCATTACTGATGATGGTCAAAAACTAATCATTTACAAGCATGTGCATAATGAAATGTTTGATGTGTATTCTGGGGATTTATTTTACAGCGATTTGTTAGGCGATCAATGGACCGATCCTCAACCTTTTGATAATAAAATCAATACCATTCACTGGGAACCAAGTGCTCATTTGAATTCAGATGAAAATATATTGTTTTTCTCAAGCAATAAGCATGGTGGTTTAGGTGGTACCGATATTTATATGTCTAGAAAATTGCCTGATGGCAGTTGGGGAAAAGCAGAGAATTTGGGTCCTCAAATCAATACCATGTATGATGATGATGCTCCTTTTATGATGCCTGACGGAAAAACACTTTACTTTAGTTCTATGGGACATCGTAATATTGGTGGGCATGATATTTTTAAATCAATACTAGATTCCACCGGTAAATGGTCATTGCCCCAAAACCTAGGAAGTCCAATCAATACCCCTGACGATGATTTGTATTTCTCTATTTCTGCCGATGGCAAAAGGATTTATTTTTCTTCGATTAGAGAAGATAATGGCATAAGTAATTCAGATATTTATATGGCTGAGTTATCTAAAAGTGCAGAACATGTGGTTGTTTTAAAAGGAACCACCTTTAACAACAGTACGAAATTACCTACAGATGTTAAAATTACCACAATCAATTTAGCCAATGGACAATTGGTAAGTGAACATCATTCCAATATTTCAAGTGGTAGGTATACAGTGGTATTGCCTGAAGGTAAAAATTATAAAATTACGATTGAAAAAAATGGCTACCTGTTCCAGTCGTTTAACCTTGATGTTCCTGTGAGTAAATCGTTTATCGAGCTTGAAAAGAATATTTATGTAGATTCAATGCTTTCTGGGAAAGAGACATTTTTGAGGAATGTTTTTTTTGAAAATGGCGATTATAAATTGTCTGAAAATTCTACCGCTGAACTCGATAAAGTATTTGAATTGTTAGAGGCTTACCCAAATATGTTTGTGGAAATTGTAGGGAACATAGATGACATGTTAGATCCTGTTCACAATAAATTTTTGTCCGAAAATAGAGCGGCAAGTATTCAAGAGTATTTGGTGCAAAAAGGCATTGATGAACAAAGGGTAATCGCCATGGGGTATACCGACGATGGGGCTAATAATAGCAATATTGAAGAACGAATTGAGCATTTTAAGCCAACACTTCATATTGTAAGCAATATGAATTTTAATTATAATCGTGATAAATTAAAAACGCATGCTACGGCAAAATTGAAACACCATAAACATGGGGAGCCTGTAACGGGCCATTTTTTACATGAAACGATTTACTTTCCCGAAAATGAAACGACCTCCATGCATAAGTTTTCTATTCGTCAATTGACGCATATCATTACTTTATTAAACAAATACCCTAGTTTAAAAATCAGAATTGAAGCCCATTACGAAGACAATGTTGATGTTAATCATAACCAACATTTGGCCATTGCACGTGAAAAACTTGTATTTGATGAATTGATTAAATTAGGCGTTGATACGCATCGTTTAGCTTTGGTTGCTTATCGCGAAAAACCAACTGGCAATATGAATGTTGGCCATGAAAATTCATTGAAAAACAGAAGAATTAAATTTAGAGTTTTAGCGTTTTAATCATTCAACCCACGAATAGTATCCAAT
>JBIKPL010000332.1:0-3767 GCA_044357485.1 Cytophagales bacterium | reverse complement strand
TTGGGTAGATACTACCGATGGCAAGTTCTTTATTAAAATTAATGATGCTACTTTATATCCTGAAATGTTGCAAAAAGAAGCAACTGCTTTAGTGATATTGAAAGACTCCAAAACTGTAACGGTCCCTTCCGTGAAAGCGCAAGGTGTTTTTGAAAATCAACAGTTTTTGATTTTAGATTTTATTGAAAAAGGCTACCGAAACAATACGTATTGGGAATCTTTTGCCACCCAAATGGCGAATTTGCACCAACAAACGAACGATACCTTTGGCTTTATGGAGAACAATTATATTGGCTCCTTGCCTCAATTAAATACACCTCAAACCGATTGGATTACTTTTTTTGTAGAACAACGCTTGATGGTTCAAGCAGCCATTGCTTTTAATAAAGGGTTAATTGACAGGTGGTTGATTAATAAATTGGAAGTGCTTTCCCTTAAGTTACCCTCTTATATTGAACACGTGAAACCTGCATTATTGCATGGCGATTTATGGCATGGCAATTATATGATAGACTTAGCGGGTAATCCAGTTGTTTTTGATCCTGCGGTATATTATGGTTGTAGTGAAATGGAAATTGCTTTTACAGAAATGTTTGGCAGAATGGATGATCGTTTTTACCACGCCTATTTTGAGCAACATCCATCTGCGGAGGGCTACGAACTTAGGGCTGATATTTATAATTTATACCCTTTACTCGTTCATCTTAATTTATTCGGACAAAGTTATTTAGCCGCTATTCAAAATGTATTAAATCGTGTATAAATGAATGGTCTGTTTTTTAATATTTAATGTGACGGCGCTATTTAAATTTCTCCATTAACTCCCAATATCGTTTAGTTAAGGATAAAATCCGCATTAATCTGTCCAATACGCTCAATCAGCGTTCCAAATTTTTATTCTTTGACAAAGAATAAAAACAAAATTGCACACATATTTGGCGGATTAAGCGGATCATCACGGATTTAAAAGTATCAAGACTTGTTAACTAAACGACATTGCATTAACTCCTTTAAAATTACTGTTTTTCCTTCGTATTTTTTGTTACTTTTGTAGTTAGTCCGATTTTGTAATATGAGTATAGATCAAACAGACAATACCGAAGAAAATGCGTTTGATAGTCAGCCAGGTGCTGGCGATGATGCCATACATGATATAATTCCCATTTCAGGCTTGTATGAAAACTGGTTTTTAGAATACGCCTCTTATGTAATTTTGGAACGTGCTGTGCCTGCCATCGAAGATGGTTTTAAACCTGTGCAGCGTCGTATACTGCATGCAATGAAGGAAATGGATGATGGACGGTTTAATAAGGTAGCCAATATCATCGGTTCAACCATGCAATACCATCCCCACGGAGATGCGTCAATCGGAGACGCCATTGTGGGTTTAGGCCAAAAAGAATTATTAATAGATACCCAAGGTAACTGGGGCGATAACCGTACTGGTGATGGTTCTGCTGCCCCTCGATACATTGAAGCGCGACTTTCAAAATTCGGTTTGGAAGTGGTCTTTAATCCAGATACTACTGATTGGCAATTGTCTTACGATGGTCGTAAACGCGAACCTGTAACATTGCCCGTGAAATTTCCTTTATTGCTTGCGCAAGGCGTCGAAGGAATTGCCGTAGGTTTGTCAACTAAAATATTACCCCACAATTTTTGTGAACTCATTGAGGCTTCCATAGATTTATTAAATGGCAAAGAAACCAATGTGCTGCCCGATTTTCATACCGGCGGAATGGTGGACGTTACCAATTATAATGGCGGATTAAGAGGGAGTAAAGTCAGGGTTAGAGCTAAAATTGAAGAGTTTGATAAGAAAACACTGTTAATCAAAGAAATACCTTTCTCATGTACAACTACTTCTTTAATCGACTCTATCGTTAAAGCCAATGATCAGGGTAAAATTAAGATCAAAAAAGTAATCGACAATACAGCGAAAAATGTAGAAATTCAAATACAATTACAACCTGGCGTTTCTCCTGATATTACCATTGATGCTTTATATGCCTTCACCGATTGTGAAGTATCTATTTCCCCAAATGCTTGTGTAATCATTGATGATCGTCCACATTTTATGAATGTGAATGATATCTTGAGAATATGTACGGCAAAGACCAAAGAATTGCTCAAAAGAGAATTGGAAATTGAATTAGCCAATTTAAAGGAGAAAATATTTTTCACTTCTTTGTTACGTATCTTCATCCAAGAAGGCATGTATAAAAATAAGGAATATGAAAATTCTGGCAGTTTTGACAATTGTTGCCAAGTTTTAGATACTTTATTTGAACCCTATTTTGCTCAGTTTTATAGAGCCATCACGCCTGAAGATTATAGAAAATTAATTGATAAACCTTTAAGCAGTATCACAAGGTTTGATGTATCTAAAGTAGATGAACAAATTAAGTCGCTGCAAGATGAAATCGCTAAAGTTGAATCGCATTTAAAACACCTTACCAAATATACCATTGACTTTTACAAACGTCTTTTAGATAAATTTGGCAAAGGAAGAGAGCGAAAAACCTTGATTCAGGTATTTGATAACATCACCGCCACTTCAGTGGCTGCTGCCAATGAAAAGCTATATGTAAATCGTAAAGAGGGTTTTATAGGCTATGGCTTAAAGAAGGATGAGTTTGTTTGCGATTGTTCTGATATTGATGACATCATTGCCTTTAGATCAGATGGTAAGTACTCAATTGTGAAAGTGCAGGATAAAGTATTTATGGGTAAAGACATTATTCATGTGGGCGTTTTCAAAAAAGGGGACGATCGTATGGTATACAATGCCGTGTACATGGATGGTGCTTCTGGTAAAACTATGGTAAAACGTTTTCAAGTGACAGGCATTACGCGTGACAAAGAATACGATTTAACCATGGGAAACAAAGGCTCTAAATTGCTTTATTTTAGCGCCAATGCCAATGGAGAAGCAGAGACAATTACCGTACAGCTTACACCTGCCAGTACTGCCAGAACCAAAGTGTACGATTATTCTTTTACAGAAATAGATATCAAAGGGCGCAATTCCCAAGGCAATACCTTGACCAAATATCCTGTGCGTAAAGTAGTGTTTAAATCTGCTGGTGTGTCAACTTTGGGTGGCGTTGATATTTCTTATGATGATACGATTGGAAGGTTAAATTCCGATAAAAGAGGGAAATATTTAGGAAACTTCCTGGGTGACGATAAGATTTTGGTGATTACCAAAGATGGGGCCTATGAAATTACCTCTTTCGAATTAACCAATAGGTATGTGCCTTCGGAAGTAGAATTAATTGAAAAATTAGACACCAATAAAGTGATTAATGTGGTGCATTATGATGGTGGCCAAGCCAATTACTTTGTGAAACGATTTAAAATTGAAACCACCACTTTAGGTAAAAAATTCTTGTTTATTAGCGAATCCAAAGGGTCGAATTTGGTTTTGGCCACTACCGCTAAACAACCTCAAATAGAGGTAGAATTGCAAAAAATAAACGCCGCACCTGAAACGGCTATTTATGATATGGATATGCTGATCGATATCAAAGGCTGGAAGGCAATAGGAAATAGACTTACGAATAATAAAGTGTTAAAAGTGAAACTTTTGGCTTCTAAAGTTGAAGATGACATCGAAAAAGTAATGGAAGAACAACCTGATCTCGACGAAAATATAGCCGCAGGCACAACCATTGAATTAAGCACCAAGTCATCAAAGCCTGATAATCAGTTAGGTTTGTTTTAAGTATACAGCATGAAAAAACTTATTGCCATCTTTATTTTTT
>JBIKPL010000333.1:0-3767 GCA_044357485.1 Cytophagales bacterium | reverse complement strand
CGTTCCTACTGTTTCGCTGAAACCTCCAATTGAACCGGTGCGGAGTGTGCCACCTTTCATGTTCACAGTACTTGCGTCTGATATTTTATTTGCCGCATCTAAACCCATGGTTCCTGCAACAGTTATATTTTGTGCATTGGCGGTGAAATATTGCAGTGAAAATGCAACACACAATAATTTTAAGGTTGTTAAATTGTTTATCATAGTATTGAAATTTATGAGTTATTTAGCATTAGTAGATTTTAAACACTACATTTTTCATTCATTCTCTTTGTCCTTCTCATTTCACCACTTGCTCCACGCTGCTGTACTTGCCTAGTATTTTTTTATCCTTGTCTAAAACGATAAATGTAGGCGTGGCTGCAATGTAATATTTGGTGGCAGCATCGGTATTCCATGCTTTATAATCGCAGGTGTGTATTATGTTGGGTAACTTTTTTATAGTTTCTTGATGCAAAGCACTATCGGTATCTAAACTCACTGCTATCACTTTTATATTTTTTTGGGTAGCTGCCCACTCATTTAATTGGGGCATTTCTTTCAAACAATGCGGACAAGTACTGCTCCAAAAAACCAAAATCGTTTTTTCGGATTTTAATTGATACAAACTCTTCGCTTTTAATTTGGTATGTACAACATTCAATTTAAAATCGGGGGCTTTATTACCCTGTTTTAATGCCGCATAGCCTACCATTCGTTTTTCAAACTCTGTTTTTTCAAAGGCATCAAAACATTGTTCGGCTAAATTTTTATAATTTTCATCTAAATATTGCAATACCTCTTCCTCGCCTATTTCTTTAAAACCTAAACTTAAATATTTATAGGCAAAAGTATGGGTTTCTTCATTACCAGTAAATTTTCGAATAATTACATCCACAGCACGTTTAAAACCATTGGTTTTTTCCTCGGCACTAAAATTCATATTGGGGTTCATCCAATAGCGTAAATAATTTAAAATATGCTCGGTGTATAATGGTGAGTTTAACAATTTAGGATTTTGGGCATCAAAATTATCCCAAAAATGTTCTCTTTTGTTAAAATCCTGAATTCTAAAATCCTCGGTAGGGTTCGAGAAATAATAAGGCCTATTTGCCACCATTTCATACGCCCAAGTACCTTGCATTTCGGTTTTAAATTGCTCAAAATTTTGCAGATACAAAGCCTTTTCTATTTCCCACTCTTTAACAGCCACTTTCACCACCTCGGCTTGTGCATTAGGGTAAGCATTAATAAACTGATTTAATAAAGCAATGCGTTCCATTTGCAAACTATTTTGTTTTTGGTAAGCATACCATTGTTGGTTTTCCACAGATGCCGTAAACTTTGGCAAAGCCATTTCCTCATTGGCTTCCATGGTAAAAGCTATTTGTTTTTCTGTACCATTTATAATAATGTCCAAATACTTTTCGCCTTCGCCTACTGCATATTGGAAACGATAAACCCCAGCCGAAATTTGTGGAGGCAGCACCAATTTAAAACTATCGTTTTTAATAGTAGCCCCACCCACCGGGAAATTACCTACCTCAAACTTTTTCATCAACACCTTGGCATATTTGGTATTCCCTACAAAAGTACCTTTTACCACTATGCTGTCTTGTGCAAAAGTGTGGAAAGTAGATAGTGAAAAAAGAAAAGTTAAAAACCATAGTTTTAAACTTTTACCCTTCAACTTATTATTTATTTTCATATGTGTATAATTTGTTTTTCAATTGTCTTTTAAACACCTGTCAGGTTTTGAAAACCTGATAGGTGTTTAAAAGGCTTAGTCCCAAATTTAATTGTTATCATTTAATATTGTTTGTTACAAATATCTAATAGTTCTTCTTCTGTAATGTTTAACCTCAATTTCCATTTGTTATTAAAGCTTCCTTTTTCTTCACCTAATGGGTCTATCAATACATAGCGTGGGTTTACTATTGCTTTTGCATACTTTATAAAATGAATCATTTTGGGTTTTTTAAGCAATTCTGCTAAAAATGCTAGTCGTTTAACAATCGCTATATTACCAATAGATTTGCAGTATTCAATCATTTTATCTTGATCTATTTCTGCTTTACTAAAAGCACGAATTAATTCTGCATTTCCGCCAGAATACTGCGGAAGATCAAAACAATCAACCAATGTTTTTTCTTTGTCGGTTATTTTGTATTTATAATTCCCAAAACCTTCTGTGGTTTCGCCCACTCTCTTTGTTTCTTTTATTTTTACAAATTGATACTGTACTCCAAACACCGTTTTACTCTTTTTTAAATGTGTAGTTTGAATGAAAATAGTATTTGAGAATTGCTCCGTTAAACCATGTAAATTTAAAGCCGACCAATACCCAATAACACCATCGGGCACCAAAAAACACCCTATTACTTTTTCATCTCTAAAATTTGTTCGGCAATATTTGCCTCTTTCAATTCGGGAGAATATTTTTTTATGTACTAAGTTTTCTATAATTTCATTACTATCCTTTAGCGATTTACCTTGCAATTCTTTTAAATCCTCCAGAGAAAATATATCTATCTCATTTTCATTCAACAGCAAAAGCATATCCCTTTGGGATGGTGTAATGTTTACGGATATATAAGTGCTCTTTGCCATTACATTTTACTATTATTCAAACCCTAAATAACGGGGTTTAACTTATAACGATATGTAAATTTATGTATAAACTTTAATTTTAACAATAAAATTGAAATTAAATTAAGATTATCTAAAAAATTTCAAGCCTACTAGCAATTTAAGAAAAAACAGAGCATCAATTTTCTTATCAAAAACAAACCTATCGCAAACCCATATTTTTTTATACCATACATTAGCGATACTGTTTTATAATCAATGAATAGCAAAAAAAATCCTGCCACACTATTTATAAGAATGGCAGGATATAATGTTAAATCTCTACGCTAATCAATGTATCAATCCTTGAGGCAACGAACTGACCAGCCGTGTGCCTTACTGTAATTGTAGCGGTGCACACCACGTAAAACATAGTGCATGAAGCGGGTACTAGCATCAGCACCTGTAGCAGATGACGACCACAATCTGAGGTCTTGGTTATCAAAGAGGAACGTTCCATCGGTAAGGCGGATGCCTGCTAAGAGCCCAGAGAAACCGCTTGCATTGGTAAATAATGTACCTTCACTAAGTAATTTATTGCCTGGGGTACCTTGGTTATCGGCAGTGTTAGCTCTCCAAGCGCCATTGGTGGTTTGTTGGGCAATACTCATCCCTTGGCCGTGCTCCAGGTACATCCATTCGCAATCGCTGGGTACATGCCAACCCGCAGGGCAAATGCCACGGCTGCGCTCACTGATGGTCGCATCCATTGCTCCACACCATTGGTAAAGACGACCTTCGTTGGCAGCAGGCTCGGTACTTTTCCAACCGTCAGTGCCACCAGTGGTTACATCGTGGTAATACCCCCAATAGCCTTGGTCGCCAGGGCTAGTATTGGTCCATGAAGTATTGGTATAGGCACTGTAAACCACAGGGCTAGTAATTAAATTGGTTTGTAACCAACATTGTCCGTTAATGCTTACGGTAGCATGTGCCCTGCCACTGCTTGCCGTAACACTGGTAACTCCAGCACAACCTTGGGCAGAGATGGGTTTGCTTTGGCAGGTGGTATTGTTGCTAAAAATTTCGCCTGTGGTTTGCGAAGCATTTACTTCAGTACCACCCACATGTACGCCACTAATTATCCCATTAAAATGCGCCGTATAACTGCTCCCTAAAGGGGCACTCGTGGTAATTACCGAGCCATATACATTGATGCT
>JBIKPL010000331.1:0-3777 GCA_044357485.1 Cytophagales bacterium | reverse complement strand
TTAAAGTTGATTTCACTTTGATTTCAATACCATCATAGCTGCTGTAATTATTCATGCCACAGTTACTTGACCAATTTCCGTCAGTTCGCCCTTGTTCCATTTTGAAAATCATTTCACCATTTAATACTGTGATAGTTGATTTGTAATTGGTGATAAAATAGCCTAAATCATTGAAATCTCCAGGCATTCCATCACCATCGTCAAAATCATCAATCATTTTAAATGAAGTGTTTTGTGTTGCGAAAAGATGAAAACTGCAAAAAAATACGATAAAAAAACTATAAATATTTTTCATGTTAAAAGTGTTTAAAAGGTTTTATCAATAGATATACGGTAGTTAATATTGAGTTGATTGGTGATTTTGAATGTGTAAAATCACAATTTGAATTTAACTCTAAGAGGTCGTTGCCTTAGGTACCCAATCCGTCACACTATAAAAATCATATAATCAAATATTCATAATATTGGTAAAAAACTTTTACGCTTCAGCCTAAATGAGCAGTCTACTGATTTAAATGGACTCAAGTGGATGTAATGAACTCATTTCTAGCGGTAAGGTGATGCTATGTAGCGTTATGGTACGTAATTGGAAGAGAGTATCCTGAGTCAATATTTTAGAATGAAATCATCTTAATTTATTTTTAGTTGAAAAATGCTTTCATTATTAATATACTAATTTCCCCAATCTTCAATGTTTTGTTTTTTGAATAGCTAAATTTTTCTTGTCCTTTTCATTTGTTGAAGTCTAAAATTTAATAATCATTTAATTTGCTATGAATTGGAATGATGACTTAAATGTTTTTTTTCTCTTGTAAGCAAATATTGTATGAAATGGTTTTATATAAACCTACCTGTTGGCTATCGTATATGGTTTTATCAATTGCCCATAAAGATATACTACCACAAGGGTATGAATTTGCAATAGTCGTAATATTGAATGATGTTCCTGGTAATGAAGGGGTATTCGTAGTGCCATTTTCAGTGCCTGTTCCCCATGAATTTTCCAATCCCCAAGACGAAATATGTTGGTCGTGTACAAAATAATGTCCCGAGATGACATCCCCTTTGGTATAATGTGTACAATCGTCTTCATCGTCAACCTGAAGTTTTATGTCAGGGTAGGTATTGTCCATTTGAATTGTTTTGGAAAATACACCAGCGATGGTATCAATTTCTAGTTCAATTTGAAACTTGTCATCAGTGCCTGGACTAAATTGTGCCAATATATTTAATGTGTTTTTTTCGTGGGTCAAATAGGGGTAAAATCCATCATAATCAGCATTTTGATTGGTGTATTGTACCCATGGTGCGTAAGGTAAAAATCCTACAACCGTAAAATGATTATTAGCGTATGAAAAGGTGCCTTTTGATAAATTGATGATTTTTATGCGGTATTTATAGCCAGGAAATGAAGGGCCATTTACAACGATTAGTCCTCCAAATGGCGCTTCATTTGGTACTTGAAGTCCGTTGTATGCAAAAAAAGCTTCTGCGCTTGTTAACCCTGTGATGTCATTGATATGCGCAATATCAATTCCACCTATAATATTAAATAGTGGGACAACTTCTCCAGGGAATAATGATATTCCAGGCTTTAATTGAATGTGTGCATCTTTTCTATTGCCATAAAATTCTAATTTGTCAGGATTTGAAATTGAAGGAGGTATGTTCCAAGATAAGACACCTCTAATTTTGATAATATTGGGACTAGTACAAGGTTTTTTGTGAAAAGTAGTTGCAAGGGGAAGTGACACTTGATACCATAATTCTTCTCCCAATACATCTATATCATGCACTTTTAAAGTTAGTGTATTTAAATATTCCCATGTACAATCATTATTCCAATCAATCCAAAATGAAATATACTCTTTACTCCCAGTATGGCATAAATCACCGCCATAGCCATTTTCTTTTTTTATTTTAATCGTTGCAACAATACTTTCTGTGTTATAGTCTAAGCCAATGCATGCGAGTTCTTCGTAATCGATGTTTGCAATCGTTTTGTCGATGGGGATAGTGGTGCCAAGTTGGTCTATAATCGGATTGATATCTATTTCAAGGTCAGCCAATAAAGCTTTGTCCATCATGGTGATAGTAGAAGATGGATATTGAACTATATTATAAATTTCTTTATAGGCAAATCTTGAGGCTGGTACTTTTAAATGGCTATATTTTTGGGTTAAAATGGAAAGATTTGTGTAGCGTGTTGGTTCAATTAATTGCTTGATATTTATCCCTGTAATTTCTGATAATTGTTTGCTAGATAAATGAGGGGAAGACAAGGCCAATGAAAAATAGGTAGACAAATCAATCGCTTTTGGAAATGGAAATTTCCAAAAGGGTTTTAATTGAATATCTCCATCCATCACATTTCCCCATACCGGTTTCCAATTTGGAGAATCACTAGGAGGGGCTAAATGCCAAGATAAAATTGCGCGTAATGTTGGGAGTATTGGTTTATCGCATGAGGATACTTTTGCCGTTTTCTTTTTAAGTGAAGCGACATACTTAAGTGGAAATATGCTTTTGCCAGCACAGTCTTCTTGCGCTGGAATATCATGTACATTCACCGCAACAATTCCTTGGTCAATAAAACCTAGCCCGTCATGAAAGTCTAAAAAGAATCGAATATATTCCAATGAACCAGCATTACACAAACCACCCCCATAGCCACTGGGTTTTTTGATGGCAAAACCTGCTTCCATGAGGTTTGTATCAGGGTTGTAACCTACACTGCTAAGTTGTTCAAAAGTAGTATCTGCAATTAATTTGGAATTTTCTTTTAATTTACTGCCAGAAATATTGCCAAAATAATTAGGGTTTTTCGCAATCATATACTGAAAATGAGTTCGCTCATAGGGTATATTAAAGTTTAAAATATTGTTTCCTGCTTTCATTACAGTTAAAAATTTTTTGCAGCCTACTCTTTTTAATGGGATTTTCGGCTTTCTCCACTACACTTCAATTGATGCCTATCAATCTTTTCGATAAATCATTTATCTTGGCTCCTAGGAGTTGAAAAATTGTTTGGGCAATATTGTTTGACGAATTATAAAAATGATGCCTCTCAATAAATTTAGTTATAAAAGTATAGTCAAAAATAGGTAAATCAATACCAATTTAATATGATGAATATTTGTAATCAAAATGATTTTTATTCCCTAACGATGCTACATTTTAGGTTTATGTTAATATCTTTTGAAAGTAATATACGTAGCCATAATTAATGATAATCGTGCCATTTTATAAGACATCCAATTAAGGATATTGTTTAAAGGGCCGTTTCTTTTGGCTAGTGTACTGGTCGTAATTTTTTCGCATTCATTCATGATCGAAGTAAGGTGTTGTTTAAATGTTTTCGAAAACGAGGGGTCGCTCACTTCAATATTCATTTCAATACTTCCATAAGAACTCAAGTGATTGAGGTTAAATGAGCCAATGGTTGACCATGTATTGTCTATAATTGCTGCTTTCCCATGTAATATAGATTTGTTCCACTCATACAATTCGATATTGTACTGCAAAAGTGATGTGTATAAAAATCGAGTTGCTCTTTGCACTAATGGGACGTCAGATATGCCTGAAAGAATGAGCTTAACTTTTACTCCTCGTTTTGAAGCTTCACGTAATGCATTGGCTATTTTTCTTCCAGGCAAAAAATAACCTCCTACAATTATAATTTCTAGTTGTGCTTCTTTTATTGCTTTTAAATAGGCTTTTCCAATTTCATTTTTTTGTTTTAACCAATCATTTTGAGTGATTTTGATATTTGTTTGA
>JBIKPL010000330.1:0-3781 GCA_044357485.1 Cytophagales bacterium | reverse complement strand
CAACTTTTAGGCAAGTATCAATAATTTTTAAAGTACCACGACCCCATGTATCTATATAACCAGCCAGAAAACAGGCGTTGGCAATAATTGGATTGCGTGGTTTTGATTTATGTTCACGTTTTAAATCCTCTTCTTTTAATTCTATAGGCAATCCTCCATCATTCCACAACGTAATTTTATTATCGTAAACATGCATTTGGGTATGAGCTCCCATATAAGTTCGATGTACAGTCTACTTTGGGAGAAGGTTTCAGTGTCTATAACGTGTTGTTATAATTATTGATAATTGATTTAAATGAATCAAAACGATTTTCATCAATTGCGAGCACTACAGTTAATTCATGTTTCAATTCATCCATCTGCAATGAATCCAAGATTCCTTGCAGATTCGCATCGTGACTATTATATTCTCTACTCATAAAAATTAAACAAGTTCTATATTGGTTGTACAAATAGTGTAACTCAAAGATTGATTAACCACAACCAAGGTATATCCAATTTTACCAACAAAGGTATTTCTTGGATTTTGAAGTATTACGAGGTGTTTTATTCTAGACAAGAGACTGCTAATAGAGAAAAACAAATCAAAAAAAAGAAAAGTAGAACGTATATTCAATATCTAATAAGTATGTACACACTGATTCATAATCATCCCGAAAGCCTTCGGGACTGGTTCGACCCAAGGTGGGCCCACCTTACCTAGAATTAAGTTTATTCCAAGGTCGTTCCATGTAAAATTTGGCCAATTGGCTGATTGATAAATATACTTAGGCATAGATTGAAAAGGATTATGCGGTAAATACACATATTATTCGCCGCATAATTAATGGGAATAATAATTTATTTACCGCATTTACTTTCATTTACACAATACATGCTTCCAAACAACCCCATATTGCAAAGCGATAAAAATGGATAACCCTTTGAAAAAACAGTACTGTTTAGTGATTTATCATAAACGGCTAGCGCACAGCTAAAGCCAATGCGCAAAACGAGATGCATATTCATTGTTTAAATATTCCTCCATCCCCAAACTTTACAGCAACCATTTTGCGGCATCAATTATATTTAATCGAAGATTGTTGTAACTAAGAATAATTTAGTATTTTCGTTTCGTTTCCTTATTATGTACCTCAAATTAGCGGAGCTTAACAACATGAAATACATCCTCAGTTTTCTATTTTTAATCGCATTTGGCTATAGCAATGCACAAACAATTCTTGATAAAGAAAAAGAATTGATGAGTGATTTTAAAAAAGTGAAGTATTGGAATGAGAAATTGATCAAAGATTACCAACAAATCACAGAAGATTCTTTAGACGATATCGCTACAATATTCAAAAACAAGCTATTATCTATCACCAGCACCATGCCTCAAACCATGAGTTACAACTTTCAAGGACTCAAAAATTTGGGCGTACAAATCATAAAGGCAAGTGATGGCAATTTTAAAATATATTCATGGGAAGCCAAAACTAAAAACGGGGCAAGATATATTGAAACATTATACCAATATAAATTGAATCGTAAAGTATTTTCAGACCTAAGAATCAAAGAAAAAGAAACCGATCCCGGATATTTCTGTAGGGAAATATTTACCATAAGACTCAATATGCTAAACACTTACATAGCTTTGTACAACGGTTATCCTGGGGATAAAAACAAGACCTTACAACTCAAAGCATACGAATTGCACGACACTGGCTTTAAAGATGAAATACCTTTTTTTAAAACTGCTACTGCTTTTGAAAATGAAATCAATATTATCTTTAATGACCCTATCATTAAATCATCTGAAGACGATTTGATATTGTATGATGAAACTAAAAAAACCATAACCATACCGGTGATCAACGAGGAAAAATTGTTAACCAAAAGAAAAATCGTGTATAAGTTTAACGGCAGGTGTTTTGAAAAATAACCATCCCATTTGGCTCTCTCCTCCACACCTATGTGGCAAAGAACAACAATTTGTACAAGATGCCATGCAAAGCAATTGGATTGCGCCCATTGGACCTTACCTTACACAATTTGAAGAAAGCATCGCCACCTATACGCAAAGCCAATATTGTGTAGCTTTGGTTTCAGGAACGAGTGCTATCCACTTGGCTTTAAAATGTTTAAAAGTAAATGCTGGAGAGGTTATTTTTTGCTCTACGTTTACTTTCATTGCCTCCGCTAATCCCATTCTTTATGAAAATGCTATCCCTTATTTCATAGAAAGCGAAGCCAACACTTGGAATATGTGCCCAAAAGCACTTGAAAAGGCAATCCTTAAAACCATTCAACTTCAACTAAAGCCTGCTGCCATTGTGGTCGTACATTTATATGGAAATCCTGCGCAAATGACGGCATTAATAGCGATTGCAACACAATACAATATCCCTATCATTGAAGATGCTGCGGAAGCATTAGGAAGTACGTACCATCAACAAGCTTGTGGTTCATTGACTGATATAGGCATTATTTCATTTAATGGCAATAAAATCATTACCACATCAGGTGGTGGGGCATTATTGACTAATCATGAACAATTTGCCATTCAAACAAAGTACCTCGCCACACAAGCGAGAGCAAAAACTTTACATTACGAGCATACCCAAATCGGTTATAATTATAGCATGAGTAATGTGGTGGCTGCTATTGGTTGTGGTCAAATGACCGTAATTGATCAAAGAGTTGCACAACGAAGGGCAAATTTTGAAACATATTCGAATTCGTTTAAAAACTTCCCCATTACTTTTCAGCAGGAAGCAAAAGATACCTTTGCTAACCGTTGGTTAACCGCTGTCGTTTTTGAAGACAAGACTACCAAAAACAAAGTACAAGAAGCATTATTAGCCCAACAAGTAGAATGTCGCCCGGTATGGAAGCCATTGCACACACAACCTGTATTTAAAGGGGCATTATATGAAGGGGATGGCTTTTCTGAAAAGCTATTTGAAAAAGCATTATGCTTGCCTTCGGGTAGTAATTTATCCGAAAAAGAGTTACAAAAAATAGTAAGTATTGTTTTGGAGAATTTAGTATAATCACCCATGTTTCACCATGATTTTTCAGCGATTTTAAAATCCAAGATGGTTGGTATAATCGCAGTGGAGTTATCCTAAAAACCATTCCCTATCCATAAAAATCAGCTTACAGCCAAAGATTCGCGTTCTTTTTTGGATAAGCCTTTCACCACCATATCATACGAATGATCGACCCATTGAAGAATAAGTTTAGCGGGTAAACCAGCATCCATCCTCACCGTATTCCAATGTTTTTTATTCATGTGGTATCCAGGAATTACCGACTCATATTGTTCCCTTAGCTCAACAGCCAATTCAGGGTCACACTTTACATTTATGAATTCAAACAAGTCGAGGTTAGTCAATAAAAATATTTTATTGGCCACTTTAAAGACCAAAATCGTATCATCGAAAGGCAATTCTTCTGACACGCCATGCTTACGCAAACAATATTCTCTTAAGTACTGTAAATCCATAGGAAACGGATGGTATTTTATTTTCGTGTAAAATAACGATATGCCATCACCATTACACCAAAAAGAAACAACACTACCGCAATTCTATTAATGATATGCATCACTTTTAGGTTGAAGTTTTTAGGTTGGTTTGGATCAGATTTTCTGAAGAAATAACCAAACACTTCACTGAGATTTAGGTAGGCTAATAATGTTTTCATTGCTTATTTTTTTTAAATTTATGGTTAATGGTAAGGGGTATAGGGTATTGAGTACTGAGTACAGAGTACAGAGTACAGAGTACAGAGTACTGGG
>JBIKPL010000329.1:0-3789 GCA_044357485.1 Cytophagales bacterium | reverse complement strand
AGGCAGCCATCACTTTATAGACTCATGGCTACAATTTTTTCTACATCCGCAGGGCTAATGTCTTTGTGTTCTCCCAAAGCAATCCAACCTCTTTTTTCAAGACGTCTTGCTATTAATTCTGGCGCCATTTGGTAGGTTTTGGTGTAGGTTTTAAGGGTTGTCGCCATGCCTAAGCTTCTGAAAAACGCCTCTGTTTTATCAATGGCTATGGTCGCTTTTTCAAGACTTGTACCCTCGTTGATTCCCCAAATTCTACTAGCCATTTGGGCTAATTTTTCTTTTTTTGCTTCAATTTTATAACGGTAAAGCGAAGGACAAATAATGGCCAATGTTCTGGCATGATCAATTCCATACAGTGCCGTTAGTTCATGACCAATGGCATGAATTGACCAATCACTCACTACTCCTTTTTGAATTAAGCCATTTAAGGCCATGGTACATGACCACATGAAATTGCTCGCAGCTTCGTAATTGCTAGGGTCTTTGGTGATGATTGGGGCGGTTGCTATCAAGGTCTGTAAAATGCCTTCGGCTATCCTGTCTTGTAATGAAGCGCCCACTGAATAAGTTACATATTGTTCCAAAACATGCGTAAAAGCATCCACAATGCCGTTGGCAATTTGTCTGTGGGGTAAAGAGGCAATGACACTAGGATCTAAAATAGAAAATTGAGGGAAAAGTCCTGGTCCTCCCATGCCTAATTTAAGTTCATATTCGGCCCTTGTAATTACGGCACCCGAATTCATTTCTGAGCCTGTGGCAGGTAAGGTTAATACTGTTCCAAATGGCATTCCAATTTCTGTTCGCAAGGGTTTGGCTAAAATATCCCAAGGATCAGTTCCTTCATACAAGGCTGCTGCAGCTAAAAATTTTGTACCATCAATGACCGAACCTCCGCCGACAGCCAGTAAAAAAGAGATGTTTTCGGACTTGATAATTTTTAAGGCTTCTGTTAAAATTGCATATTCTGGATTGGCGGGAATGCCTCCAAATTCAACTACTTCATATTGCGCTAAAGCTGTTTTGACTTGTTCATAAATGCCGTTTTCTTTGATACTTCCTCCTCCATAAAGCATCAATATTTTGGCATTTTTGGGGATTTCTTTGGCAAGATTTGCAATTTTGTTTTTTCCAAAAATGATTTTGGTAGGATTTTTATATTCGAAGTCTAACATGGGGTTTGGATAATTTAAAATTTTTAATGTTGCATTTAATTAAAATTGTTTTTTAATTAAATGATTTGTAAAACTCAGTTATAATGATTTAATCCCGAAGGGATGAAATTATTAATTTTATACTAAACAATAATCCCGAAGGGATGATATTATTATATCCTTAAAACCTAATCAACAAAAGACCTGAGGCACGAAGCGATTTCCAAGTTTCTGAATACAAGAGCAGCTCTTTAGGAAAGGTTGTTTCCTGGGTATATTGCGCTACTAATTCGTTTAATGTCAATAATGATTTTGGCGAAGTTAAGGTATTTAGCAATTGTTTTTCAATGAATTGTGCGGAGATATTATCCATTTTTGTGCTTGCTTTTCCATGGGAAGTTTCTATCTCCATTTTGGTGTTTTTGCCTTGTGTAATAAATTTAGGAGGATTTCCCAACCAGATGATTTTATACTTCAACTTGTCGCTGTCGTTACCCGTCGTTTCTGCAATGTGTTGTTGAATCAGATTGGAAGGAACCTTGGTTTTAGGTGTTTTAAAATCGAACCAATCATGTACTGGCCAATCGAGACAATTGGCTAACATAAAATTGTACAATGATGTTCTCAATCCTTCGGCGTAGAGGTCATGGTCACCTCCTTTTGGGTCTTCATGGATCAAATCATTATTCGCAAATGTGCCGTCTTCAGGGCCAATTTTAATGACTTGGTATTTGTCGGGATTCAAACCAACTGGACTGTGTGCTGTCATCGAAAAGCGGTGCCAAAAGCCAGATTGCATCACGCCTTCTTCAAACAATTGACGAACAACTTCTAATGAATCAATGGTTTCTTGGGCTGTTTGTGTAGGGAAACCATACATCAAATACGCATGTACCATTATGCCAGATTGCGTGAAGTGATTGGCCACTTGGGCCACTTGTTGTACACTTACGCCTTTTTCCATCATGGCTAATAAGCGGTCTGAGGCCACTTCAAGGCCACCAGTAACGGCAATACAGCCTGAGGCGGCTAACAATTGACAAAGATCCGCGGAGAATGTTTTTTCAAATCGAATATTGGCCCACCAAGAAATGTCCAATTTACGGTGTAGGATTTCTAGCGCTAAATCTCTTAAAACAAGGGGAGGAGCCGCTTCATCCACAAAATGAAAGCCTGTGGTGCCGGTTTGGGCAATGATGTTTTCTATTTTATCGGCCAATGCTTCGGCAGAGGCGGGTTCATAACGACCAATATAGTCTAACGAAATATCACAAAAGGAACATTTTTTCCAATAACAACCATGCGCAACGGTCAATTTATTCCACCGTCCATCGCTCCAAAGTCGGTGCATGGGATTGGCCATTTCTAACATAGAAATGTAGCGGTCTAACAATAAACCTGTATAGTCAGGAGTTCCGGAATTTGAATGCGCAATATCAGGCGACGTGCAGCCATTGATGTATTTAACGGCATTGTCTTCTCGAATAAATGTGCGTTTTAATTGACTTAAATCTCGTTTGCCATCCAGCAATTCCAATAGATTTAACAATGGCTTTTCGCCATCATCCAAGCTGATGAAATCTGTAAAATCAAATACTTTAGGATCAGCAAGACTCCTTAATTCCGTATTGGGAAATCCTCCTCCCATGGCAACTTTGATAT
Source organism: Cytophagales bacterium (assembly GCA_044357485.1). Taxonomy (GTDB): domain Bacteria; phylum Bacteroidota; class Bacteroidia; order Cytophagales; family UBA9547; genus CALPQG02. The sequence goes on along the minus strand of JBIKPL010000329.1, from coordinate 973 downwards.
GGGGATAGTTGTTTTTGAGATGTTGTCCTATTTTGAAAGCACCAAATACATTTCCAGGAAAAGGAATGGTAAGTATTACAATAGCTGGTTGCTCTAATTGTATGTGTTTGTCCAATATGGCAATCAGGATATTGTCAAGGCTGTTGTTTGGCGCTTCAAGTTGTTCAAGGATTGGACTGAAAGAAGTTGCCGAACGGGCAATATCTTCAGCATAACGGCTAAATCCAAAATAAGGGCAAATGGCTTCAATAATCAAATCGCCTATGTCTTCAATAAATAAGGTGCAAAGCATTTTGGCTTTGTCATGAATTCCCATGGTGCCAAATAACCAGGCGATATCTTCATTCAGTACATTAAACCTTGATGCCTCAGGTAAATAGTTGTTACTGCAAATTTTGTGGGCTAGGGTTGGGTTTTTATGTTGAAGAAAAGCAATCACCGTATCAATACAAAAAATGTAGCGATGTTGTTGTTGTAATATGTGGTTGGAATTGGCGGATAAAGTTGCTGCCTTTGATCGCGCTTCGTCAAATAAGGTTGCTAAGGTTTTTTGATTGAAAATGGCTAGAATTAATTCTAAACCCAAGTCGGCCTGAAAAACGTTGTTGTATTGCGTTTCGTTTAAGAATCCTTTGAGGTAAGCCGTTGCCGGATAGGGCGTGTTGAGCTGCGTAAGTGGCGGTATGAATAATGCGATTTTCAAGGTGCGCAATTTAGTGGTTTTTATTTGGATCTTAGTTAGGTTTTTAGTTTTCAGTTTTTAGTTTAGAGTTGTCAGTGCTGTTATTTAGTTTTAAGTTCATCGGTTTTAGTTGAAATAGTATAAATGCAAAAGGGTTTTTTCGAGCCAAAAGCTCGAAAAAACCCTAAACCCTAAACCCTAAACCCTAAACCCTAAACCCTAAACCCTAAACCCTAAACCCTAAACCCTAAACCCTAAACCCTAAACCCTAAAATTTTGGAACGGTTATTG
>JBIKPL010000328.1:0-3818 GCA_044357485.1 Cytophagales bacterium | reverse complement strand
TTTAAAATACAAAAATAAATAATAATACCTCATATTTAACACTTTAATACGAAATAAATAATTATTATTTTTTGTTTTCTGCTCTTCTGAATTTGCAATCCCTCTAGTCCTCGTTTGCAACGAGGATTTTAGTAGTGGCGTTTCCAACGCCCCCGTCGCAGGTTAATTGTAATTTTTCACATTGGTCGTGAACCATCGAAAAGGCTAACATTTGACGCGGACAAGCGGGGAGGATTTCATGGCTTGGCTTTCAGCCACCACTAAAGCTTAGTTGTTAGCGGCTGGCATTATATGAGTGATTATTTTGAAAAAGTAAACGGTAATCAAACACCCTTGTTTGTCTAGTTGCTATGTTTAATGAACCGCCGTATACGAGAAGTATTGCTCAATACGCAATAATGTTCGGTGGTGTGAGAGGCTCTCCGCTAGGCTTTTAGCCTAGCGGCAGTCTACTCGATTATGCATTCGTTCTTTAGTCCCTTTTTTGTCGTGTAGTTGTCCGTCCATTTTAGTCACTAATTATGGGTAATTTAATAGCCATTTTATAAAATCTTGTAAAGCCACTAATCGGTTTTTCTTTTAAGTCGTCAGCTAATTTGTCTGATGCAGTTTGGTCGGGGTAAATAATTAAACAGTCAATTACTTTGTCTTGTTCTTCTTGTGTTATGTAACCTAACCTTGACAAAACTTTTGTGTCTCTTGCATATCCGCTTAATTGTCTGATGTCCTCTGCTTGATATTTTTCTTGCTGATATTTCCGCTTGTATTTTGTGTCAATTATCATTTGCACATTGTCGCTTACAAAAATAAAATCGGGTTGTCCGTATGTTCCTTGAATTTGAAATATAATATTATTGAAATACTTGTCTTTGAGCATACCCAAAACATATAGCTCAAAAAGTTTTGGCATATCAATCCAAAATGGTGGAACTTTTACTGTCTTGTTTATGAGTGTGTCAATCTCTTTGATGTTGTAACCAAAACGTTTCAATATGAGCGATGAAATATGAAGTGCCTCTTTGTATTCTTTGTAAAATGAGTTGTGAGTAATTCCTTTCAGAGTTTTCAAATCAATATTCTCGTCAACTTCGTGAAAAGCTGGCAAGCAATAATTGATAACTGGCGAAGCCAGTTTTGAATAGTCGGGAAATAGTGCAAGGTATTTTTGAGCGAAAATCAAAGTCCTTTTCAGAATTCTATTCTCAATGCAGTTGAAACCAAATTCATCGTATTGACAAAATGTTTTTGTCGGCTTGTTCTTAATGATGTTCTGTTTTAATGTTTGAGCAACTAAAACCTTTCCTTTGATTTTTGCATTCAAGTTATGTTCAACTTTATAGTAAGATTTCTTTAATCCTTTTCTAACAATGACCTTTAACATTTGCAGGAATTGAACAACTAGAAGAGGAGTAAGCAAATCTTGTTTTTGCTCAATCTCAATATATGGTTCTTCAAATTTTATCTCGTATAGGTTTTTTGTATGGGCGGCAACATCAGAGTGCCGCAAACAAGAGAATAGCATTTTCAAATAATCTGTTTGCTGGGCTTCGTCATTGAACTTTGGTGCTACATAAACGGCAACATCATTTTTGCGTAACCAATCAGTTCCTATATAAAAATTTGAATTGAGTTTTTTGCTTGTGCTGTCTTGCGTAATTTCAATGCACTTACAATCTTCTTTTTGCCTAAAGAGGATTGATGATGCAGAAAGCATTTCCAATGAAGTAATATCTTCACTGGTGTGTTCTGAAAATGCTTTATTGAAAAGTATCTTAGACATTCAATAGTTCAATTTTTTCGTTAGTGGTTTCTAAAAAAATTCCGTCTTTCAAATACTCTCTAAGAATTGGTTTTATTTCAAATTCCAATTTTATTCTCAATTCGTCTTCGGTTTTGACAAGAAAATAGCTGTGTCCAATCATTACATCTTTTGCTTTGAAGTCTGGTGAAAGAAAATCACTGCTGAAAAGTGCTCTTATTTCATTGAACAAAGCTTTTGCAATTACATTTATAATAACATTCTCGTCTGGCAAAATGTCAACAAAAGCAAACCTTCGTCTTATTGCATAATCAATATGCCCAACTGAACGGTCTGCCGTGTTCATTGTGCCGATGATATAGAGGTTTTTGGGTAAGATAATATTTCTTTCTCCTTCATATTCATACATTGATGTAACAGGTTCATTCCTGTATTCCAAAGCATAAATTAGTTCGCCCAAAACGGAAGGGAGATTGGCTCTGTTTATTTCATCAATTATTAAAACATAATTTCCATTTGGATTGTCTGTTGCCTTTTGGGCAAAATCAGCTAATATTTTGTTCTCAACTTGGTATGATACATTTCCACTTTCAGTAGTTTCAGCAACAATACCCCTTACAAAATCTTCATAAGAGTAAGCTGGGTGAAATTGTATGATTTCAAATTCACCTTCGGCAACTATTCCAGTTTTCACATCAATACTTTCACCTGTTTTGATGTTGAACTTATCAAATAGAATTCTTGCAAACTCAAAACTGTTTATTTGACTATTAAACTGTTTTTTCTTGTCAAGATAGACTTGATTTAATTTTTGGTTTTTTTCAAAAACATTTAAGCCTTGATAATTAACTCGGAATATTTTCAAAGCATTATCTATCATTCTTTCACTATTAATTGGAAAGTACTCGTCAGGATAATAGCTGTTAAGTAGCTTTAACAAAAAGCTGTCGCCAAAATATTGAACTGCATTGTCTGTGTTTTTTGTCTGAATAACCTCAAAGATTAGTTCAGCTATTTTTTGCATTGCTTCGTCATTGTCCTCAATATCTTTCACAATTCCGTGTTTGCTGTAATCCTCTAATTCCTTTTTCCAAAAAATAAGATATGCTCTAGCACTACCGGGGGAGTAATAACCTAAAGGTTTTAATCCTCTTTCAATCCACCAACAAAAATTATCTCTGTCGCCTTTGCCCGCACAATAGGTTTGCAATGTCAACTTATTTAGATTTTCTTTTGGGAATAGCTCGTGAAAAGTTGAGAGTAGCTTATCCTTACTTTCTCTTGATGTTTTGATTATTTCATCATTTGGATTGAAGATTTTAACTAAATCATCAATTATACTTTCAGGATTTCCAACTGTTCTTGGTTTAGTTAGTTCTTCTGCTATAAGTTTTGCCTGTCTTGTTTTGCCTGTTCCTGGAGGACCTTGTAAAATGATTTGGTTCTTGTATTTGAGTAGGTCAATTGTTTTATTTATTTCGTAGTTTGTCATTGCCATTTTACACCAATTAATAATTGAGATATTTGATTGAGCATCGCTATTGTTAGTATTGCATCTTGTTAGTGTGCCTCTTGGTGAAACATAGAAGTTGTAATCATTTTTATACCAGTCTAAAATATCAACTTTCCTTCTTCTTTGAAACCAATCCAAATCACCCACCTCGTCTGTGTATTGGTAATCACCCGTAACTTTAGTTAATGCGATGAATTGGCTTCCTCGTTTAATTGCTACGATGTCGCCAATTTTCATCTTTTTTTCAAAATCATCTTGCTGTGAGATTTGTTCTTCCCAATCACCCAAACCAATTATGTGATACTTTTCTAAAACTTCTTTTTCCTTAGACCAATTTAGGTCATTCGGGTGAAGTTGCATATGCCAATAGTTCATTCAGTCTATATTATTTCTGTTTTTATCTGTCTGTTTAATGGTTGCACGGTCGTCCATAGAATGACGCATAACGTTGGGGTGCTTGAGCATTCTGCCCTTCCACCGAAGTAAATATAAAGTAAAATGGTTGGAATTAAAACGTCGAACTGTCCACCGAGACGAGGGCAGAAT
>JBIKPL010000327.1:0-3820 GCA_044357485.1 Cytophagales bacterium | reverse complement strand
CAGCGACTGACGACCATCAGAAAGATGTTAAGAATTGCCATACAAAAAGGATTAACTACCAACTATCCATTTTCAAGCTATAAAATCAAAAGCGAAGAGGTGGAAAAGGATTATCTTGATCTGAACGAAGTACACCTACTTCATCAGCTCTATTATAGCGAAGATACCCCTCAAAGAATTAAAGTTACCCTGCATTACTTCCTGTTATCTTGTTATACAGGGCTGAGGCTATCAGACATCAAAAGAGTAAACAAGGAGCATATTATCAATCAGAGTATTATTATCAAAACACAAAAAACAGGAGCAAAAGTAAGTATTCCTCTAAGTCCACCAGCACTAAGTTTAATGAATTTTGATTTGGATGGGATTGAACTATTTGAACGCACCATTAAACAAAGTAATAGTAGAATTACTACTGATTTAAATGATGCATTAAAACTAACGGAGATAAAAAATAAAAAAATCACTTTTCACTGTTCAAGACATACTTTTGCCATTAATTCATTGGTGCTTGGTATTCCTCTTGAGGTTGTTTCTAAAATACTAGGGCATACTGCTATTAAAACAACTCAGATATATGCTAAAATTATTAATAGCCTTGTAAATAATGAAATGAAGAAATGGGATAGCATACCTTTCCCAACTCCTTTACCTACTAAAAAAGTAGCTTAGGTATAGGTAATTTCTGTAGTAAAGATTTTTTGTTTGATATTTGTTATTTAAAGTTAATCCAAGAAATAAAGTCGCAGCAATTTGCTACGACTTTATTTCTTGGATTATTTTTTGATACATTTCAATCATTTTAATCTCATTTAGATTTCTCGGTGACAGGTTATTTGTAATAACTGTTTTAGTAGAATAAATTGCTTTAACCTCTTTGTAATGCAACTCCACTGTAGAATAGAATGAGTTGTCAGAAATAAGCTTAATAACCTTATTGTTCTTGTCTACTGTAAGGCGCTTAATAAGTAGGCCATCTTCATGATAAAGCACATAAACTTCATTGTTTCGTATATTATCGGCAGACTCTAAAGGTTTGGAGTTAGCAATAACAATATCTCCATGCATCAGCGTAGAATACATGCTATCCCCCTCCACCACAAAGCCATAATAGTTCCCCTTTTCTAAATGAGGTAGTGTGAACACATAAACATTTTCTTTGGGAAGCTCATAAATACCAAGTAAAGAGCCAGCTTTTACAGTAGTATCAATAAGCATAACTTTATTCACACAATCCTGTAAGGAATACTTAAATACGTCATCAAGATCCCAATTGGCAGGCCTTGCAACAGACTCAAATGTCTTGCTTTGCTGATCTGTATTTGTAGATAGTTTTATATCCTTATTCTCCAATCTTTTATTACCCTCCCCTGAAATCAACCAATTTGCATCAATCTTGTCAAATGCTACTATAATCTTATTGAGTACATCAAAGCTTGGTTTATTTAAACGCTGACCAACAATGTTGTAGATCACAGGTGCTGCCACACCGATTCTTTCTGCAAATGAATTTGGGTTCAAGCCTTCATCTTCAATTATCTGCTGAACCCTTCTATTAATCCCTTGTAAATCCATCTTGAGCATTTTTCTGATTTTTATGAATAAAATATAATCACATACTTGTGCGTGGTAATTATTTGATATTAATTTGTGTTAAATATAAGCAAATGTATGTATTATTTTGAAATATACAATCTAATGATTGTGTATTTTGTGCGTTTTAATCTAATAAATGGATAAGATAATCACAATAATAATTCATTAAAACACTTATTCTTCCTTGTAATCATTAAAAACAATAATAAACACGATGGAAACTGCAATTGATTTATCTATTTCAAAATTAAACGGCAACATTCTTTCTCTCTGCGAAAAAATGAACGAACTGGAGACGATGGTTTTTAGACTTGTCGATGTCAATAGGAAAATTCTTGATGTAAATATCAAAACAGAAGAAAAAAACAAATTAAGCAAGGATACTTACAAAATATCAGAAGTAAGTAAACTCACCGGCTTATCGAAATCTACTCTCAGAAACAAAGTCAATAGTGGTGAGATTTCCATCATTGCCTCCTCCAGCGTGGGTGTAACTTTCATCCCAAAATCAGAAGTTGAGCGATTGGTGGAATTTATAAATATCAAACCACTAAAGCCACTCACAAAAGAAGAAAAACTTGAAGCCTTAGCCCAAGGTGAAGTCGATGGATTATCCCTATCAAGAAAACTGTCAAAAATTACACTAAATCAGGTTAGCCATTAACTAAACGAGTTTCCCAAACACATATAACAACAAAACACACACGCCATGCCAATTATCGGTAAATACCCCGAATACTACACCAACTACAAAGGTGAATTAGTAAAACGACTCCCTGATTCAGAACTTCCCAAGCTTGGCCCCGGAATGGATGATCCATATAGTCCTCGAAATATGAACATGAGAGAAAAGTATAATGAAAATCGTCGCATTTTACGATTAGAAAAAGCTAGAAAAGAAAGAGAAGAAAACAGTCTAAAGAACCTGGATCACGATTTTGATTCCGACTGTTTGTAATAGTTTTTTTCATTCATATTATCCAATTATACACTAATCTAATGTTAGATTCAAATATAATCATTAGCAAAAACAAGCAAAGTCTTGAGTACATTCCAAGCCCTTGTTTAAAATCCCATAAGCTCAAAATAATGAGAAAAATAATGGGTAGAAGTGCTGAACTAATGTACACTGATTTAATAAAATTTATCGGCTCACAAAAGCATACAGGCTACTGGATACAATGGAATAAAGATGCTCAAAATTGCTTTATGCTCGAGTACGATTACAGTAAAGAAGAACTCAAGGAATACTTAGCTTATTACTTTGAAGAAGATCTTTTTTCAAAAGCTGTTTTTGACACATTTAATGTCATCACTGGGGAGGAAATCCAACAGTATTGGTTAATGTGTGCAAAAAAAAGAATGCGATTTGTTGAAGGAATTATTGAGCCATACATGGTAGTTTCATTTGAAAATGAAGTGGAAGAAAATAAAAAACGATTTTCAAGATTCAATAAATTAGTTGAAATCAAATCTGAATTTGATGAGGAATTTCAAGGTGAAACATTAAGTCACTCTACGAGTACACCGCAGGAGTACCTCCATGAGTCACTTACATCGGCACACATACAGCATAAGCATAAAGCAGTAAGCAAGAGCGTAGCGATAAGCAGTAGCAATAAGCAAAATATTATTCATCCTACGGATGTAGATAAGACTTGTAAAGAGTTTTCCTCTACTGATTCAATTTTAAACTCTTTTAAATCTGAAAAATTGGTGAATGGATTTGAATCAGAAAAGAATATTTCAAATGATTCAAACAAAAAAATAAGCCCGGCAAAATCGAAAATTGCCGATTCAGGGCAAGACGAAAAGGTAAAGCCGAAAAAAGTCCCTCATCCAGCCCGTGAGGGCATTATTGCCATTTGGGAAAGAGGGAACAACATGGCTTATGTACAAGACAAGGACAATAACATGGCCATACCTTCGCTGATTCGAAAACTCGAAGCATTAATCCAAAAACAGGTCAATGGCGATAATCATGATGATTTCAATACTGTTTCAGCGACTGAGATTTCCCAAAAATATGAATGGCTATGGGCTAACAAGTTTTTGCTCAGTGACTTCTTGCAAAAGCAGTATCGAACCTTTTTTGGCATTGAAAAGTACTTTCATGACATCGTAGGGGATATTCGGGATAGTGGTAAAAAGGCTATTCAAAAGCAAGCGGAAGCTCAATCAGTACGCCAACCAGCCTACATGAGACTGGTTTCTGAAATGCCAT
>JBIKPL010000326.1:0-3828 GCA_044357485.1 Cytophagales bacterium | reverse complement strand
TTTCATATTGAAAAACCAAGCGGTTATTGCGTAAAGTGCCGTTGGTTAGTTTTTCGGGAATAGTAATTTTAGCGCCAACCGATGAATCTAAGGTTTTATTGGCAATGCTACTATATATAAAAGCTTGCAAAGCAATTGCCTCTTCTATGTGATCGGTAGACAATAATTTGTCAAATTCTTGGCTGAGCAGTGTTGGGTTATTGCTGTAATTGGTTCTTTTTTCTAATTCAAAAACCAATATGGCTTTGCGATGTTTGGCCAGTATTTTTTCTAATGCTTCATTGTCTTTTAGCGCTAGCAAAGCTTCTTTGATATCAGTTTTGCGCATGGTTTTAAATTTTGCAAATGGCGTATTGTCGATGTCTTGAAAAAACGCTACCCAGTTTTCAGATACGTTCAGTTCTTGACGAATATGTTCATTTTGAAACCCTTGCAAGGCTGCCACAATACTTTCTGCACGTTTTTGTTGTAAAACAACATTTCGTGCTTCCGTGCCTTCTATGGAAGCATACGCATTAATTTTGATAGATTTGATGGCATAGTCAGTAAGCCTTAATGAATCATACAAAGGCCTCATGTCTTCCTTTTGATAGTTAAATTTGTCTTTTTCGAAAGGAATCACAAACTGCAATGTTTTATTGAGCCAAGTATCTCCAGGCTGTGCTGAAGAAGGTAAATTGGCTTGTAATGGCATGGGCAATAAATCCCAAGCATCGTTAGGAACATCATAAAAAACGGTATACCTACAAATGTTTTTATCTACTAACCATATAAAATTAAATTCAAGTTCCTTGTCAACCAAATCTTTAGGAATGATACCTACTAAAATACGTACATGTTGTTTTGCATTTTTGATGGCTAATTTTTGTATGTCTTTGGTGTACATTGGTTGCAATAAAACCCCTTTATAAAACTGGCCAGCAGTTACATTTTTTGCCCCACAACGGTATTGGTCACGTTGTATGATGTCGATGGCCATGCCATCATTTTTGCCTACAAACATTTTTGATAACCATTCAGCATCATTCATTTCAAAATAAATATGGTCTCCTTCTCTTCTGAGGGCATAGTTAACATCCGAAGGTTTGGTTTGGTAAAAATCAATACAGGTTTTACAGGCCGTCATGTAATTTTGGCCTGCATCTTTAATGCCATAGCCATTGCTTGGTACTTTGTAGGTGCTCGATAATTCAAAAGCCGGCGCACCGAAAACCTGTACGGCATAAAATATATTTTTAGCTTGGTCATAACTTACCGATACCGCTGTTTCTGTGTTGGCAGGGTTAGCTAAATTTTTAAAATGGCCAGGAGACTTTAGCCAACCTTGTACAAATTGTTGTGCTAAATTTTCATAGCTTATTACCTGAAGTGGTGCCAAGCCAATATAGGCTACGTTTTCGGAACAAATGGCATAGTTGCCGCCAAAGGTTTGTATACGCACTGCTGGGTCTTTGTATTTTGACTCTGTTTGGGTGTGAGACAGCTTTCCTGTTTTAAGTAAATAATTGGCCTGGTTTTCTGCCGCTTTCGATAAGGCTTTTGTGTTTGGCTTTACTTGCTTTAGTTTTAAAGAATCTCTAGCAGCATTTATTTGGGTAATAATGTAAGAGGCAAGTTTTTCGGAATTAACTTTTGCGAAATCTATGGTTTGACTTTGGCTGTTAATTGTATAAAAAAATAATAGCAACAAAAGGCATATTTTTATAGCAGACATAATTAGAAGGGCTTGTTAAATTGATGCATTTACTACATTTTCAAAATTAACCATTATTATCAACAATGGTAACGATACCGCAATAAATGAAAAAGGAAGTTTGATTTAAAATTTACAGCCAAGGCACAATGCCCCCTTTCAAAGATTTGACCAACATAATGTTGGATTTAAAAGGGGTAATTACTATTTTTGAAATTATTCAATAATACAATTCCCTATTTCTTGAAACCTTATGAAAAAAATTAAATTAGTTTTGGCTACAGCAATCGCAATTACTGGATTGTTTTCTTGTAAAAAAGATGCCTTGGATGTAAACATTACCATGCCTAGTGTAGAAGTTGGTTTTGCCATCGATACCACTTTGGCTGCGGGAGAAATTACTGCTTCTACTACCAAAAATGTAAATTTAGACAGTTTGGCTGCTACTAAAAATACGAATACGTCTTTATTTAAGTCATTAAAGGCAACCAAAGTTAAGTTTTTAATTACACCAGACACTTCTACGGCTACTTTTAATGACATCGAAAGTGGTTCTGTGGTAATTTCAACTCCAGGGGCAAACAACAAGGTTACTTTAGCCTCCTTTTCTACTGCCAACATTAACCCAAATGCAAAACAATTTGAAATTATTCCGGCAGACATCAACATTTTAGATTATTCCCGTCAAAAACAAATGACCGTTGATTGTAAAATCAAAACCAAAGGGGCGGTGACCAGAAAATATACCTTTAAAATGATTATTGAAACTTTTGCGGTAGTAGGAGCCAAATAAAAATAAGCTGCTAAAACATTTTAAAAAGAGTTGGTACTTTGTATCAGCTCTTTTTTTGTTTGATGATTAAAGTGCTGAATTGTTATGCTTATAGACTTAAATTAGAGCCTACTGAAAACTCAATTAATCCACCATTTGTTACGCTATTTTTGTTAGTTTTCACCTGCTAAAATACATTTTTTATTGGTGCTAGATGTTTTGTTATGGGTATGTTTGATTTATGTGAAATAAATGTCTGAATTAGGATTTTTAAATCTTCAACACTGGTTAAATCTTCAAAATCACTATTCAAAATATTTTTCTTCATATTCAATACCATTTTCTACCAACAACCTTTTGTACTCATCATAGGATGATTCTTTTCTATGATGGATTTTTTGATTCTTAACATAATTAATAATGGTATCACGTTGACGTATAGAATAAGTGAATGCACCATATCCCTCTTGCCATCCAATAAAACTAGGGAACAAACCACTATTTTTCATCCATAAATTACTGGCTACTTTTATGTCTTTTACTAAATCAGCTAATGCAAGTGCTGGATGTAAATCACAAAAAATATGGATATGATCTTCGACACCATTAATCCTATACAAGGTACATTTCTTCTGTTGAATGATGCCAGTAATATAACAGTACAACTTGTCTGAATGTTGGTCAACAATTGTGTGTTTTCTATATTTTGTACTGAAAACAATTTGATAATAAATTTGCTTAAAAGTGCTCATTTTAAAAGGTGTTGTAATAAAAAAATTAGACATCTATAAAACTGCTTTTATATTGAATTATTATGCTATTCAAAAAAATTATTTTTCTGTAATGTTTGCACATACACATTTTCCCCGCATTGCATACGGGGCTAGGTATGTTTAGCTCTTCGAGCTAGTTGTTTACCCATGAGTAACCATAATATATGCAGCTAGGTATGTTTAGCTCTTCGAGCTAGTTGTTTACCCATGAGTAATAACGTATGCAGACATATAGATTTTTGCTCTTCAACCTTATAAACCCGAAGGGTTACCCATGAGTGACCCTAGGTATCACCTATGGGGTTTGGGGCATAGGGTATAGCATATGGATAGGAGATAAATGTGCGGAGGTTACAAACTCACGCTCAAACTCAACTCAAAATCTTCCATCTCCACCGTCTTCGCGTCTGCAACGAAGTCTGACAAGTTGAAAAATATGGCTTGTACTTCTCTGCAAATATATTCCTGATTGCTTAACAATGCAGAGTTAATTAAATCGTCAGTTTTTTGGATGTTTACTTTGATCTTGTCTAATACATCCAAGCCCATTTCTTTGCGTAGGTTTTGGATACGGTTTACCAAGTCACGTG
>JBIKPL010000325.1:0-3832 GCA_044357485.1 Cytophagales bacterium | reverse complement strand
AGCATAGATAAGCTATTCATTTCATAGGGCGTTCCCTTCGGTCGCGTGATCGGCACTCGCTATTTTTCTTGTGGTCAAATCATAGCGTATTAAAAGATTACCTCAACCCACAAGAAAAATGAGCTCATACAAAGCCTCTCCCGCTAACGCAAAGAGAATTAGCCAATCATTTCACTTAAATGGAGTGGTCATTTTAGCATCATAATTTTAAGTGTATTTACTAAAAATGATTTACAAATGATGTGAATTGAGTTTTTCTGAGACCCTAATTACGCCTTAAATTTCAAGCACAATAACCATGAATACACCACTGAAAAAGGCTATTTTGCAAAACGTTTAGTAAAAAACAAGATTGATTTTTTCTTTTTCAATGCCTCAATTTCTTCCACAGGAACCATATTTAAAACAGCCCCTAGGTATTTAGTCCCCAAAGCGTTGATAAAAGAGATGGCTTCTTGCTCATTGTCTGACAAAGCATGGTGTGCAGCAAACACACTCACCACATGCGTAGCCAAATGGGCTAATTCGCGACTATCAGACCATTGTTGCAATGAAGGGCCCTCAATAAATACATAGTCATATTGCGTTTGCAATGCCTCAAAGTCATCCTTATCCAATAACTTCCCTAGCAACTCCGATGGCGTAGCGGCACTTATGGCGCAACCGATACAATCGACTTGAGCAATGGAAGTGTTAAAAATGGCCTGTTTTACATTTTTAACCTGAGTCGCAGGGGATAAATAAGCTGGTGCACCCAATAATTTACTCAGTTGTGCATTTCTAAAATTGGCATCAATCAACAATATTTTTTTACCCGAAAGACTACATGCCGCTGCCAAAGCCAATAGTAAACTAGTTTTACCTTCCTTGCTTTTAGTGCCTGTAAACAAGATACTTTGATGAGGCTGGGTTTTAGAAAACAATTCTTGCCTGATTTTGCGGACATTACTGGCAAAGAAAAGTGCCTCATTTGACAAATCCTCCCTAGAGAACAAGGTTTCAAATGACAAGTCTCCCGTTTGAAGTACAGGCAAAAAACTGAGGGCCGAAAACCCCGTAATGGCTTCAAACCTGGTCGTGTTGTAAAACGTTTGGTCAAAATACGCCATGCCAATCACCACCATGAAGGTAAGAATTAAACATAAACCTATGGAAAGTGCCAAAATCATCACTTTTTTAGACGATTCGGGACGTTCTGCCGGCTGGGCTACTTCTGCTTGTTTCAGCGCATTGTTATCATTAAGTGCCGAAAATTGCGCAACATTCAATTTATTCAACACCAATAAATACACTTCTGATGCCACTGATATTTCTCTTTCAATAGCCCCTATAGAAGCTTCCATTGGAGCAAAAGTAGAAATAATGGCTTGCAAACGTTCAATATCTTTATCAATAGAAACCACCGTTTTCATGGCCATTTCTTTGTCAAGTTCAGCATTTAACTTCCTTGAAATCAACTCCATTTTTACTGCATTAGGATTGATAATGGCTTCATCAGCCGCTTGTTGAATCAATTGTTCCATGGATTTTCTCAATACGGCTATAGAATCCTTGGCCGATTGGTCTTCCATATTGCTAGACAAATAGCATTCATTCAATTGGTTGATTTTATTTTTCAAGGATTCTATTTGCGCATTAATTTTAACACTCACCGCTTCATAATATCTTTTTTCTTTGGCTGTAAACTTTTCATCAATGTCTCTAATGGCTTTTTCCATGGCTGGAATTTTCATATTTTCTTGTTCCCTCATGATTTCAACAGAAGACAATTGATTGACAATAGACTTGGTTTGTTCATACAAATTGATCACCCTATTTTTAAGCTTAAAACGTTTCAATTCATTCACTTTCCCATCCAAATCTATTTTTTTAAGATGCGCCATGCGTTCAAAGAAATTGACCGACCCTGCTGATTGAAACGAACGTTGAAGGTCATAAAACTTAATAAATTCAACCACAAAAGCATTGGCAATAAAAGCCGATAAAGTTGCCGAGGCAGACTCTACCTCCACCATAATAAAATCACTGTCGGGCACTCTTTTAATGACGCTACGACCTAATAAATCCTCTTGGTCATATTGATATAACTTCAACAAGTTATAAATATCCTGGTCTAATTTATTGGTGACGGTCAATACCTCACAACTGTCTAATTTCTGGTGTAATCTTTTCAATAAAGCATTTTTAAATGCGGGAGAAATTACCGGCAAATGCTCTGGATGTCTAAAAGTCACAGAATCTGTTAATTCATGGGCCAATAAACGGTATTGTACCATACTCACATTTTGACGAGATTTCATCATTTCCACCAAATTGGTAAACTTTTGAGCAATGGCAAAAGGTTGGTTTACCTCTTTGCTCTCGTTCAAAGAAATGGCAGAAGACTCCGTAATACCAGTCGAAAATTGAGCTTTAGACTTGTATTTTTTAGCCATTTTACCAGTAAAATAATACATCACCCCTGTCACCAACAGCAAAATGGCGAGTATCCACCAGATCTTGTTTTTTATAGCTTTAAATATGTCGGTTGCAGTTAACATGGCTATATGATTTGCTCTAAATGAACTCCTACTAATTCTTCCAAATTTGCTTTGGTTGTTTTATAATTTGATTCGCTGGTAATGGCCCTTTCCATGGTTACCGTAAAAGCAGCAAATGCTTTATTGTATTCTTCGATGGAGATTTCTCCTTTTTGGAATTTGGCTTTGACCATCGCCACCGTCATGCGCATTTCTTCGGCAGCTTCAGTTTGAAATCGTAATAAGTCCATGCTTAATTTCATGGCATTGTACCTTGAAATTACCTCCGAACGAATGTATAATTTTTGCGCATTAATGTCATTCTCCGCAATTTTAAGTTCCTCTTTGGCAATTTTAACATTGCCATGCAAACTATAAATAGAACCCACATTTAACGACAAGCCCATGCCAAGATTTGGGACGATGGCAAAGTTTTGGGTTTGCGTATTGTTATTGGAATTAAAACTGGTAAACAAGTTTAAATTATTCATCCAAGAATTTCTCGACAACTTTACCTTTTCAAAAGCCTCTACCCGTTTGTTTTCAAATGATTTATTTTTAGGATAATTCTCCCAAGCCAAAGTGACCAATTTCTCGATGTACACAATTTCAGGAATGGAATCATAAGGAGAAATCAATTTACTAAAATCAGCCTTTTGAGCAGATGCTGATAACGAAAAAGCCATCAACCAGCAAAATATCGTATTTTTCATGAGCACATTGGTCTAGCGCAAGGTTGAAATTGTAGCGTAACTACTGTTGGGTATTGGATAAAACTTTCCATTTACCAAAGGGTAATAATTCATGGATATAAGACAATTCCTTTTTCACCCTTCTTACAAATGCTTTCCATAAGCTACCATCCGCCATTAACCTTCTATCACTGGTCCAAGGACGCGCATCGGCGGAAGTTACCGCCACAATTTCTCCAAAATTTTCTGATAACCTTTTGGCTAACATGCCATCCTCCCATTTCATTTTCAACTTGCTGTACCCTCCTATTTTCAATGCTTCCTCTCGTAAAAAAGCACAATTAAAGCCCATGACGTTGATACATGCTTTTTTATGACTTCTAAGATAAAAAATAGTTTCTGCAAGTATTTCATGAAGCCCTAACCAAAACCTATTACCATTAGAAGAAATAAAAGAATAGCGACCATAAACGACCGAAACTGTTGGGTTTTTAAGCTGCGTCACAAAAGCAATCCCCCATGTTTCTGGATACAATGAATCGGCATCGGCACTTAAAATATATTTCCCTTTGGCGTTTTCAAGACCCATTTGGCGCGTGACACTGATGCCTTGTATAGGTT
>JBIKPL010000323.1:0-3838 GCA_044357485.1 Cytophagales bacterium | reverse complement strand
AAAAGTTGTTTTTAAAGTAGCTGATTGCAGCAAATGCCATTTATACGTTTCTAAGAGCCAATTGACGGGCAATAATGCCAGTGCACCAATAAAAAAAGGCCATTGGGCTATGGCAATTTTATGATTCAACTGCTGCATTACAGCCAACTTAAAAGTAGGATTAATAAAAAAATGTTGGTACAAGTAGTAAACCAAGTACATCAAAACCATCAATTTAATAAGCACAATAAAGATTTTCCAACGCGTCATGGTAACGTAGTTAATGGTGCTTGATTTCTAGGGATGTATTTATAAAACCATTTAATTCCACACAATAATACATTACATTTTCTAAATTGCGAAATGATTTCTAGAATCGAAGAAAAAGGGAAAGTTATTTTGGGAATAGATCCGGGTACCAACGTACTTGGTTACGGCATTATTCAGGCCAATGGCAGCAATATGAAATTAATTCAATATGGTGTCATTCATTTGTCAAAATATGCCAACCAAGCCCTTAAACTTCAAAAAATTTTTGAAAGAATTGCACAATTAATTGCCGAATACGCACCTGATGAAGTCGCTTTAGAAGAACCGTTTTTTGGAAAAAATGTACAATCCATGCTTAAGCTTGGTCGTGCACAAGGTGTCGCCATGGCAGCCGCTTTGGCTAGAAATATACCCATTGCAGAATACGAACCCAAAAAAATAAAAATGTCGGTAACTGGCAATGGCAATGCCTCCAAAGAGCAAGTGGCAGCCATGTTACAAAAACTGCTACATTTCAAAGAAACACCTGAGTTTTTAGATGCTACTGATGGTTTAGCCGCTGCCGTGTGTCATCATTTTCAAAACGGAAGACCAAAAGCAACCAAAACAAGTTGGGAAGCTTTTGTGAATCAAAATCCATCCAAAATTAAAAAATAGTGAAACAGCATTTCCTTCATCGATTAGAACAAAAACTGTTTGCAAGAAAAGCGGAAAATAGTTTCAGAACACTAAGTGTAGCTACTGCTGGCATTGATTTTTGTTCGAATGATTATCTCGGACTTTCACAAAATGAAGCATTATATGCTTTGGTTGAGCAAAAAGTAAAGGACCTAAAGATCACCAATAAATTAGGTGCCACGGGGTCAAGGTTGATTTCTGGCAACCACGATTATTTTACTTTTTTAGAATCATGGCTTGCTCAAATACACGAAAGCGAAAGTGCCCTATTGTTTAACTCTGGTTACAATGCTAACCTGGCGGTACTCTCCACCTTACCTCAAAAAGACGACACCATCATTTATGATGAATTAAGCCATGCATGCATCAAAGACGGTGCAAGATTAAGCTTTGCGTCGAGATTTACTTTTAAACACAATGATGTAGAAGACTTGGCCTTAAAAATTGAAAAAGCCAAAGGAAATGTATATGTAGCCATAGAAAGTATATATTCTATGGATGGCGACATGGCACCACTTGAAGCCATCGCAAAACTTTGTCAATCAAAAAATGCTTGTTTAATTGTAGACGAAGCACATAGTACTGGTATTTGGGGAAATGCGGGTAATGGACTGGTTTGTGCATTGGGGTTAGAAGCAATAGTACCCGTTCGGATACACACGTATGGAAAAGCAATGGGTTGCCATGGCGCCTGCGTGGTAAGTAACGAAACCATCAAAGATTACCTTATCAATTTTGCAAGACCATTTATTTATACCACCGCCATGCCATTGCATGCTTTGGTAGCAATAGAATTGGCTTACCAATACATAGGACAACACCCTGATTTACAAAACACTATTAAAAACAAAATTGCCTTATTTAAACAAAGTAGTGCTGCAATGGCCGACCAAATGGTTAACAGTCAAAGTGCAATTCAAGCCATTTTAATTGAAGGAAATACCGCTGTAAAAGCGAAGGCCAAAGCAATAAATGACATGGGATTTGATGTGCGACCTATTTTATCTCCCACAGTAAAGGCTGGAGCCGAACGACTGCGCATTTGTTTGCATAATTTCAATACAGACCAAGACATCACAGCTTTGGCAAACTTACTAATTCATTCATAGCAATCTATCACATGAACTATTTCGTAACCGCCATTGGTACCGACTCTGGCAAAACCATAGTAAGCGCTATTATTACCGAAGCTTTACAAGCTGATTATTGGAAGCCAATTCAGTCTGGAACCTTATCGCGTGACAGTTTAAAAGTTGAATCACTACTCACGAACGATTATAGCCTCATTCATCCAGAACAATACTTGTTACAGACGCCGGTATCACCACACCTGGCCGCTAAAATTGAAGGAATCAATATTCATCTTTCTGATCTTCAATTGCCTGTCACAAGCAATCAACTCGTTATAGAAGGTGCTGGAGGAGTGTTAGCCCCCATCAATGAAGAGGGTGATTTCATCATTGATTTGGTACCCCTATTGAAAGCGGAAATCATTTTAGTAATCAATAATTACCTAGGAAGCATAAATCATAGTATATTGACTATCAATGAAATTAAACGACGAAACTTAAAGGTAAAAGGCATTATTTTTAATGGAGAAAGCAACCCTGCATCAGAAGCATTTATTTTAAAATATAGCCAATATCCATGTTTGTTACATATCGACCAACACGAAACCTTTACCTCGGATGAACTTAGGTTATATGCGGTAAAATTAATGTACCAATGGAATCGTTAATAACCACAACCGTAAACAAACAAAACACCATGACTACACAAGAGCAACTTCAAATTGACAAAAATCACATTTGGCATCCTTTTGATTTGGTAAGTGTAGAAGCCAATATACTCATCGCTAAAGCACAAGGCCTGTATTTATATACCCCAGAAGGCAGGGCAATACTTGATGCCATTGGGTCGTGGTGGGTGAATATTCACGGACACGCTCATCCCTATATTGCCGCACAAGTAGCACAACAATTACACACCTTAGAACATGTAATCTTTGCGGGATTCACCCATCAACCTGCCATACAATTGGTTAAAAACCTATTGACCATTTTACCCAATAATCAAGAAAAAGTCTTTTTTTCAGACAATGGCAGTACAGCAACAGAAGTAGCCATTAAAATGGCATTTCAATATTGGCACAACCGAGGAGAAAATAAACCTACCATTGTAGCCATTGAAGGGGCTTACCACGGCGACACTTTTGGCGCCATGTCAGTTGGAGGAAGAAGTAAATTTAATGAACCATTTGCCCCCTATTTATTTGATGTCTCCTTTGTTGATTTTCCGGATGGATTACCACAAGCGGCAAAAACAATCGAGCAATTTCAAACCTTAGCAGCGACGGGAAAAATTGCGGCATTTATTTATGAACCGCTGATTCAAGGGGCAGCAGGCATGCGCATGTACAGTCCCGATACCTTAGAAAAACTCCTATTGATCGCAAAAAAATACGACATCATTTGTATTGCCGATGAAGTAATGACAGGTTTTGGAAGAACAGGAAAATGGTTTGCCTCTCTGCATTGTGACACCCCACCAGACATCATGTGTTTATCAAAAGGCATCACTGGAGGCACCATGGCCATGGGAGTTACGACTTGCACGCACAAGATTCATGATGCTTTTGTAAGCGATGACATTTATAAAATTTTCTTTCACGGACATTCCTATACAGGAAACCCATTGGCATGTGCTGCAGCCAATGCTTCATTTGATTTATTAATGGAGGAAAGTTGTAGTCAAAACATAGCAAGAATTGCTTTGGCTAATCTTGCCTTTTGCGAAAAAATCAAAACAAAATCATGGATAAAAGAAGCCAGGTGTTTAGGGACAGTGCTCGCCATAGAATTTAAAACCGATACAGAAACCTCTTATTTCAACCAATTAAGAGACCAATTGT
>JBIKPL010000322.1:0-3840 GCA_044357485.1 Cytophagales bacterium | reverse complement strand
TAACGATATCAATATTATAATTGCAACTATTGATGGCTATATTTGGAAATTAAATGGGTGGGATGGTACAAAAACTTGGTCATATAATACCAATTCAATTTGTAAATCAGGACCTATTGTAAGCGAAGACATGACTATTTATACACCGATAGGGTATAATAAAGTGATTGCCTTAAATTTTTATGATGCAAGTGCGAAGTTTATCTATTTTCAAAACGATGGCAATAACCATTATCATAGTTCTCCAGCAATGGATGTTTCAGGTAATTTATATTTTGGTTCAACGAGTGGAAAGTTGCATAAACTCACCAAACAAAGTGGTACAAGGCTTGACAATAGTTCCAATGATGAACTCAATTCAACTTCAACGATATCAATTTGGCCAAATCCAGTAAATGATCAATTACATATTCTTGTGCCTGAAAATAATTATACAATCACTTTAATAAATGCTCTCGGAGAAAATGTATATGAAGACGAGATTTACCAGTCTACGACAATTGAAACATCTATTTTATCAAAAGGAATTTATTTATTATCTATTGGTGCCACAAACAATCCACTAGATAGGACTATACATAAAATCATTATAGAGTAATACCTAATATTTGCTTAGGAAGATCAATCGACACCAGATTGATCTTCCTTTTAAAATATCTATTTAACATAATATAAATTATATAACAAAAGTATAGTTTGAATTAATGAAGAAATTTCTTTGATTAAAATAATCGCTTCGTTAAATTACATCTTAAACAAAATTACAAATTGTTATATAATGAAGTATTTGCTGATAAGTATTGTGGTTTTTATTTTTGGGTTTAATACACAAACTACCGCTCAGCAAAAAAATATTTTAAAACTTGAAAAATTAGCTTTAAACTATTTTAATGATGATGATTATGAATCAGCTATTAAATTATATTCAACGCTTGTTTCTAAAGATAGCCTAAAAGCTGATTATTTTTTTCAACTTGGCATTTGCTATATTAAATCCGGTAAATCAAAAACAAGTCTTTACTACTTTGAAAAAGCTGAAAAGTTAAAACATTCGAATAATAAAATATATTATTATTTAGGAACTACCAACCATTTATTACACAATTTTGATGCAGCAATTCAATACTTTACTATTTTAAAAACAAAATTTAAAGAACAAGAAATTGACAATCCGATAATATTAAATGAAATCAATTCCTATATAAAACAATGTAATATTGGCAAAAAAATTATTCAACACCCATTACAAATTTCAATAGAGAATCTAGGTGAAAATATTAATAGTCAATATCCAGAATACATTCCTTTAATTACTGCTGATGAAAAAACTTTAATATTTACTACAAGAAGGCCTCTAAATGAAAATAGCAAAAAGGATCTTGTTGATAATCATTATTTTGAAGATGTTTACATTAGTAAAAAAGTAAATGGTATTTGGCAAAAATCAACCCCTATTAAAGGTTTGATAAATACGTTACATCACGATGCATGTGTAAGTTTAAACTATGATGGAAAAAAATTATACCTGTATAAAGAACAATCGGGAGATATTTACTATTCTAAATTTAAGGATGAAATTAGTGGTTGGAATATCCCTGAACCTTTAAATGAAAATATTAATACCAAATACTGGGAACCAAGTGCATATGAATCAAACGAAGATTGTACAATGTATTTTTCTAGTAATCGACCAGGTGGATTTGGCGGATTAGATATCTATAAATCAACAATGATTAATGGGGAATGGGGACCTGCAGTTAATTTAGGCCCAATTATTAATACGGAAGAAGATGAGGATGCTCCCTTTGTTCATAAAGAAAATAATTCTCTATACTTTAGTTCTAAAGGCCATTATAACATGGGTGGTTACGATATTTTTATTTCAAAATTTGATTCTAATTATAAAACGTGGTCAACACCACAAAATATTGGTTTTCCTTTAAATTCTGCAGGGGATGATATATTTTTTAGTTGGAATAGCAATTTGTCAACGGTATATTTTTCATCCATTCGCGAAGATTCATATGGGGAAAAAGATTTATATAAAGCAACTAGTTTACAAAAAGAAAAACCAATTGCGATTGCAACTGATACTATAAAAATACAACCACATAAAATTTCTGGTAAAGTATTTAGTGAAATAAAAAAAACTAATTCACCCCATAAAACATATGTATATTTAACTGCCCCGACCAATGGATTCTTAGAAGAAAATTTAGATACAGTAAATAAATTTAAATATGAATCCATTCCATTTGATGACCATAAAATTGTTTTTGAAAATCCTTTTGTGAATTTTAAAAATGAAAATATTTCAATATTGGATTCCTCCTTTATTGCTACAATTCAATTAAAGGAAGGAAATGTATATCTACTCAATTCTCACAATGAAATAATTAAACATACCACTAGTGATACTAATGGCCATTTTCAATTTGACAACCTCCCTCCTTTTGAGGATTTCAAACTTGTATTTAGCACAGAAGACAACCTAAAAAAAACAAGTACACTTAAGAAATCATTATCACAATTCAATATTAATGAAGATAGTGCTAGTCATCATTATATTATCTATGGAAAAACAATAAATAACACGCTCGATACCGTTAAAATTGACAAAAATTATAGAATAACCAATATGGATGGGTATTTTGCTTTTACCCAAATTATAGATCCTTCAGTTTTAGTAAAAGACAAAAATGAAAATCCTGTTCTTAGTTTTACAATTTCTGCAGATTCTTGTTTATTCGTTACCAAACACTATATTCCTAAATTCAAATACAATAAACTTCCTTTAGATACGAATATTATTCATCTTAAATTTGAATTTTCAGGAAGAATAAAAGCGAAAACTGGTAACGAATCAATTCATGATTTAGCATTAATTTTAATTGATAGCAAAGGAAATATTATAGCTAAAACCAAATCTAATGCTCAAGGACATTTTAAATTTTCAAAATTAAGTCCGGATAATTATTATGTTTTATTTGAAAAAAATAACATTAATCTTAAAGCAGAAATAATTCAATTATCCGATAATTTTAATTCACTTTCTAAATCAACTGCTAATAAAGATGTTCCTATATTTAAAATTATAGATAATCTTTTAATTAAAATCAATCAAGATAGTATTCATAAAGTAAAAGTTGAAAAATCATCTTCATTATCTTCTGAATACATTATCGGCAAAACTTTCATTAAAAACACTAATTTACCGGCAAGCAATCATATCGCATACTTATTGAATAATAAAAATGATTTTATTTCTCAAACGAAGACAAATTCCAATGGCTATTTTGCGTTTAAAAATCTCCCTATTGCAAATTATTCAATATTTTATCCAAACATAACACCTAAAATTAATACTTCGATTTCATACGTTTCTTCAGATTATGAATTAGTAATTCCGAAAGAATTATCTAGTAACCATAAAAATTTAATTGTTTATGGCAAATTAAATGGGACAATTTCAAATCCTCTTCCAACGGTATTTCTAATTAATTCAAATGGAAAAATTAATTCTACATTAACAGATAAAAATGGTCATTTTGCTTTTGTTAAAATTGAAAATTCAAATTATAGTGTAATAATTAAACCAAATTCATGTCCTAAACTAAGCATTCAGCCTATGATTGACTTAACTGACAGATGTTTATTTATACCCAAAGCGACTGTTAAGAAATTTAAATACAATAAGATCGAAGGACATACATCATTTAATGTTTTGCATTATGAACTTCAAGGTAAAATAACGTCAAAAATAAAATCAGAACCTATTAATGATATTGCGTTGTTATTAATTGATTCGAAAGGGACTATCATTGAAAAAACGACTTCAAA
>JBIKPL010000070.1:0-10327 GCA_044357485.1 Cytophagales bacterium | reverse complement strand
CATTGCTGCTAAAACCAAGATTGCAGCCCAATCTGGAATAGCCAATACCATTAAGGATGAGGGTAAAACGCTCATGGGGTCTCCTGCTTTAGAGTTCTCTCAACACATGCGAGCCATGACTGTTTTTAAAAAATTACCAACATTGCTCCATAGAATTGAAAATATTGAAGAAAAATTAATACATTTGCCTCTTTAGAGGCTATACAATGAATATCAAACAGCATACAATTAACAGTCCAGTTACCGTTTCTGGTGTAGGTTTACACACGGGTGTCAATGCAAACATGACATTTGTGCCAGCCGAGCCCAATTATGGTATTAAGTTTCAACGCATTGACTTACCAGGGCAACCGATAGTCGATGCAGACGTTGACAACGTAGTTGATTTATCACGTGGTACGACCATTGAGCAAAATGGTGCAAGAATAAATACCGTGGAGCACACACTTGCGGCACTTGTTGGCTTACAGATTGACAATGTTTTGATTCAAATTGATGGTCCTGAACCGCCAATTATGGATGGAAGCTCCATCATGTTTATAGACGCACTCTTGGAAGTTGGTTTGATTGAACAAAATGCTTTTAGAAATTATTTTGAAGTTACAGAAAGCATTACCTACAGAGATCCTGAAAGAGATGTAGAAATTGCAGCGCTTCCATTAGATGATTATAGGGTAACCGTAATGGTTGATTATAATTCACCTGTTTTAGGAAGTCAACACGCAACCCTTTCTGACATTTCTAAATTCCAAACAGAAATTGCTTCTTGTAGAACATTTTGTTTTTTACACGAACTAGAAATGCTTCATTCTCAAAATCTTATCAAAGGTGGAGACTTAAATAATGCCATTGTTATTGTAGATAGAGTAGTGCAAGATGATGAATTAGATCATTTGGCAAAGCTATTTAACAAAACAAAAGTGGAAGTTAAAAAAGAAGGCATTTTAAATAATGTTGAATTAAGATATAAAAACGAACCTGCTCGTCATAAATTATTAGACGTAATGGGAGATATGGCCCTTTTAGGCCGTCCTGTAAAAGCCCAAATTTTAGCCGCAAGGCCTGGCCATGCGGCAAACGTTGCATTTACCAAAAAACTTAAAAAAATCATGTTGGAAGCCAATAAGAAAAAGGCGCCACAATATGACCCAAAAAAACCACCGATTTTAGACCATAACCAAATCGCTAAAATCCTTCCACACGCCTACCCTTTCAAATTAATTGACAGAATTGTGCATTTGGATGATACCACTGTGGTAGGTTTAAAAAACATCACCATTAATGAGCCCTTCTTTGAAGGACATTTTCCTGGAAATCCAGTTTTCCCAGGGGTATTACAAATTGAAGCAATGGCACAAACTGGTGGTATTTTAGTACTCAATACAGTGCCTGATCCAGAAAATTATTGGACTTATTTCCTAGGTATAGAAAGCTGTA
Source organism: Cytophagales bacterium (assembly GCA_044357485.1). Lineage (GTDB taxonomy): Bacteria > Bacteroidota > Bacteroidia > Cytophagales > UBA9547 > CALPQG02. The sequence continues at coordinate 8,890 of JBIKPL010000070.1, read as the reverse complement.
GGTTCCGTAAAATGGTTCACCCAGGTGATCAAATATTATTTAGGTGTGAATTATTAGCACCAGTGAAACGAGGAATAGCAAAAATGCAAGGCCAAGCTTATGTAGCAGGCACCCTCGTTTGTGAAGCAGTTATGACCGCAAGTATCGTTAGAAAAGACCAATGATATCACCTTTAGCACATATTCATCCAGAAGCCCAAATCGGTAACAATGTTACGATTGAACCTTTTGCCATGGTACATAAAGATACCGTAATTGGTGAAGGGACGTGGATAGGCTCCCATGCATGCATCTTGGATGGTGCAAGAATTGGTAAAAACTGTAAAATATTTCAAGGAGCAGTTATTTCTGGTGTTCCTCAAGATTTGAAATTTGCAGGAGAAATTACTACCGCTGAAATTGGAGACAATAGCGTAATTAGAGAATATGTAACCATCAACAGGGGAACTATTGATAAATTCAAAACGGTCATTGGTAAAAACTGTTTGATTATGGCTTATGTACACGCTGGTCACGATTGTATTATTGGCAACAATGTTATTATCGGCAATGCAACCCAATTGGCTGGCCATGTGATTGTGGATGATTTTGCCATTTTTGGTGGTTCATGCGCCGTACAACAATTTATAAAAATTGGAGCACATTCCTATATCGCTGGTGGGTCTTTGATTAGAAAAGACATTCCTCCATTTGTAAAAGCAGGGAGAGAGCCAGTAAGTTATGTGGGTGTTAACTCTGTTGGCTTAAGAAGAAGAGGTTATACCAACGAGCAAATTTCAGACATTCAAGAAACCTATCGTTACCTCTATCTTAGAAAATTAAATAATACCAAAGCCTTAGAATCTATAGAAAACCAAATTAGGCCTTCGGAAGAAAGAGATGAAATAGTGAATTTTGTCAGACAATCTGAAAAAGGAGTCATGAAAGGCGTATACCAAGATTAGATGAAGGTTTTCAGTTAATAGTTATTCGTTCACCATTTTAGACAAGGCTTTAATGGTTTTATGATAGCAATTTATTTGAAATTTTTAGCACGCTACACTGAAAACACCATGAAGATTGAAGCCCAACAAATTGGTAAAAAATACATTAAAGATTGGGTTTTTAACAAACTAGATTATTCTTTTTTATCGGGTGAACAATACGCCATTATTGGCCCCAATGGTTCCGGAAAATCGACCTTATTACAGGTTTTAGCTGGCTTTGTGCCTTGTACAACAGGAGAAATTCGCTATACCCATTCCTCGAAAATGGTTACAGAAGAGCAGCTTTACAAAAACATCAGTTATGCCTCCCCGTACCTTGAAAACATAGAAGAGTTCACCTTAAATGAACTGATTGATTTTCATTTTAAATTTAAAAAACTACAATTTTTATCCTCTAAAGAGGAATTAATTTCCTTCATGTACCTAGAAAAATCGGCCAATAAGCCAATCAAATTTTTCTCTTCTGGCATGAAGCAACGCACCAAATTGGGATTGGCTTTTTTTTCACAATCGTCTCTTTTAATTTTAGATGAACCCACTTCTAACCTAGACAAAACAGGCATTGCTTGGTATTTAAATTTAATTGAAAAATACACAGCAAACCGAACCTTGTTGATTGGGTCTAACCAAGAAAACGAATACGATTTCTGCAAACATACCTTAAGTATTACCGATTATCAGTAATTGAAAAATTCAATACTACCTTATTCTTCTTGTAAAAAATACACTTTATAATAGTTCATTCCTTTTTCTTCATCCATGCCTCTTTCAATTAAATCGTGTCTGCCATGGATATAGATGTGGAAATTTTTATCTAGTTTCAAAATGCTTTTAAACACCTTTTTGGCTTTTTTAACAGCACTATCGGAAATGTCAAATTCATCAAAACCAACAATTTCATTGCTTTTGAAATACGCTTGTTTATAATCTTGAAACGCTTCAATGATTACCGATTCTTGCAAAGCAACATTTTCAAACTCTTTTACATTGAATACTTCCTTTTCAGCAAAATATTCCATGGTATTGTTTTTAATAATCAACTGATCTTGGCGAGTAGTTTCTTGAACCGTTTCTAAATATTCATCACAAAAGTCTTTACATAAATTTAAAAAATTAGCGGTATGGTAAAAATTATCTTCTCTAGGTTTAATTTTCAAAAAAGTATCTTTCCAATATTGAGCTTCATTACCTGCCCCTTTATTGGTATTGTCTACCATGCAAATTTTGTATCCTTTGTCTGCTTCAGTATTAAAAATCAGGCATCCCTTATCAAGCTTATTGATATTTATCCCTTTATCAGCCTCCAAACCAAAACCTCCTGATTTATCAAAAACTTTAATATAAGTATCTTTATTTTCTGATTTAAATAAGCCAATTGCATCACAAAGCTCTTCATCCACCACACAATCACGAAAATACACCACATAAAACTCCCCCGATTTCACTTTAGGATGTTCCGATTTTTCATATAATAATTTCGCTAAATTCACCGTATTGATATAAAAGCTATCCGGATTTGCGAACAATTGCTGTACATAATAGTACACTTCATTCAATTCGAGGTTGGTTTCATGTCCAAAAACATAAAACACATTGTCTTTAAATGCCGATAAAAAATATTTTTTCAACAAATCTCTAAGGTGATTATCTTCTAATTGCAATAAAGTTTTAGAGCAAACCAAGTTCTCCTCTTTTGATTTATTGCCTACTTTATGAACCGCAATTTCACCAAGACTAGCCTCTGAGAATTCTAACATAATAAAGATTTAGGGTTAAGGATATTATATTCATTTAAGCATCATAAAACGACTACTCAAGGCATCCGCAATGTTAAACCAACAGGGTAAACACGGCAAACAAAAGTAGGATACTCATTACAAAAATAAAATAGGATTGAATTTTACCTGATTGAAAAGAACGCGTAAGTACACCAATCTTCCCTGCCATAGACACCACACCACCAACAGTGCCATCAATGATTGTTAAATCGAACCAAGCGATTATATTGGCCAACGCAACATGTACTACGCCAATAAAGTTTACCGATTTGTCGATGACATTTTTGTCTATCCAAGCCATTCGATTTGCCAAGCCTAGCAATATTTTCACCCCAAATTTTGAATACAATTGGTCAATATAAAAATTATTGGTAGAGAGTTGTTGTGCCACACCGTAAGGATTAACTTTAATAGATTTCACCGTTGACAACTTGGTCGTACCATACCTTAAATAAGCTAAAAACAAACCTAAAGAGGCCACCAAAGCCGACAACACCATTCCACTAACATGATGACGGCTCACTGCTGCAGCAATTTGTGTTTGCAAAGTTGGTGTTTTGTGCAAAGTCAAATAAGTAGGTATTTTAATTTCGGACATAAACCAAGCATCGTTCGCATCAAAAGGATTTAGAGAAAACACAAAACCAATGGACAATAAAGCCAACAAAGCCAATGGAATTAACATTTTCAAGCTTGCATCATGGATAAGATGTAACGAACCTTTGGCTTCGCTGTACATTTTTTCGAGTCTGAATTCCCCCATAAACACAATAAACAATTGACGTCCCATGTAAAAAGCAGTAATAAAAGCAGTAGCAAAGGCAGTAAAGGGCACCATGTAGTAAAACCAATTTCCGCCCTGAGCCATCACTTCAGCCCATGCCCAAACACCAACCAATAATGCATCTTTTGATAAAAAGCCAGAAGAAAAAGGTAAACCCATTGCAGCCCACGACAAAATTAAATACAATACAAAAGTTTTAGGCATCACTTTTCTTAAGCCACCCATTAAATGCACATTTTGTGTATCAAAAGGCAAAATGGTTCCTTTTGCTTCTAACTGTAATTGTAAATGGTGCATGGCATGAATCACCGCGCCAACACACAAAAACAATCCGGCTTTAAAAAAGGCATGGGTTAATAAATGAAATAGAGAAGCATTGTACGCACCGGCGCCCATCCCCATCACCATATAGCCTAATTGCGAAATGGTGGAATAGGCCAATATTTTTTTAATATCAAATTGACTAATCGCAGCGTAAGCCCCCACAAAAGCACTGACGCAACCAATAATGGTTATAAAAACAGACGTATCGATGTCTAAAAGCACAAAAACCCTGGCCAATAAAAACACCCCCGCGGCCACCATGGTTGCCGCATGAATAAGGGCAGAAACAGGAGTCGGCCCTTCCATGGCATCAGGTAACCATATTTGCAAAGGAAACTGCGCAGACTTACCGATACAGCCACAAAAAATACCGATACCTGCCACCGTTAACCAGCCGGCATTTAACGAATGAGAAATATAAACGCCATTACAAGTATACGCCACCATCCATTGTCCATGTTGCAGCACAGAATGCCCCATTAATTGGTATAATGCTTCCAAATCAAGGGTGCCAAACTGAGTCCACAATACCATTAGGCCAATTAAAAAACCTAAATCCCCAATTCTATTCATTAAAAATGCTTTTTTACTTGCCCTAATGGCCGCATTTTTTTGGTACCAAAAGCCAATCAATAAATAAGACGTTAAACCCACCAATTCCCAAAATATAAAAATAGCGAACAAATTATCTGCAACAATAATACCGAGCATGGAGGCCGTAAAAGTGTTTAAATACGCAAAATAACGCACATATTGCCGATCACCTTTCATATAATCCTGGGAATACAAATGCACTAAAAATGAAATAAACGTAACCATCATTAGCATTAAAGCGGCTAACTTATCAATACGAATACCCAAGGTAAATTTAATGGCTTCTTTGGAGTGAAGCAAAGCATTTAAATTAATCCAATCAAAACGAGTATGGACAGGATTTCCCCACCAAATATTTTTGAATAAAATGAAGGAAATCACGAAACTTACAAACATCATGCTGGTGGCAACCCAATCTGCATGGCGAATCTTGTGGCCTAAAAATAGCAAGACTAGAAAAGTAAAAACAGGCAAAGCAAGTACTAAGACAGCCAAAATCGTTAGATAGTGAAAAGGAAGAGGCTTTATAAGGTCTAATAATTCTAACAATTGCTTAGTTTTTCAAATGGTTAATCTCGTCTAAATTGGCTGTTTTAAACCACTCATATACCCTAATAATAATCGCCAACCCAACAGATGCTTCTGCAGCCGCAATTACAATGGTAAACAAGGCAAACATTTGGCCTTGCAGCATCAGTCCATCAAATTTACTAAACGCTACCAAATTAATATTGGCGGCATTTAACATTAATTCAATACCCATTAACATCACTATAGCATTCCTTTTTGTAATCACCATAAATAGGCCTATACAAAATAGCAGCGCACTCAACAGCAAATAATGTTGCAAGGAAATGATCATACCCCAAAAATAAGGATTTTTTTTGATTTGATTCTACATATCTATCGCTAGGCAATAATTAATTCCATTTACCCAATAAATATGATAATAATCAATAATAATACTGATTAAAATTAAAAATCCTTAAAATAGACTTTTTTCTTTTAAAAAAACCAAGTCAAGTAATATTAAATCAATTTAAAATGATATATTTGAGAAAAAAAATATTTTGAAAGTAAGCTTCAATAACAAACCCAACCCATTCTACCTGACACTGAAGGAGAAAGCCGACAAGTATTTCAAAGAAAACAATCTACAACCCGCAGGAAACAGCAAAATATATTTTAAAAGTATTTTTCAAATTTTCACTTTAATTGCAATCTATACGGTATTAGTGTTTTTTACACCAGGCACCTTCATGTCTATTGTATTATGCGCTCTTTTAGGTGTCAATATGGCAGCTATAGGATTTAATGTGATGCACGAAGGTGGTCACCAAAGTTTTTCAGACATTCCATGGATCAATACCGCGGGAGCGTACTCTCTTAATTTGTTAGGAGGGACTACCTATTTCTGGAAAATCAAACACAATATCAATCATCACACCTACACCAACATCGAAGGGCTTGATTCAGATATTGACATCCAACCTTTCATGCGTACCAATGAAGGTCAACCATGGCATCCTGCCCACAAATTCCAACATCGTTATTGGTTTTTCCTTTATGGCATTTCTTATTTCATGTGGATATTTTGGGATGATTTTACAAAATATTTCACCGGTAACATCGCCCCAAATTCTGACAGAACCTTGCCGTTGCAAGAGCACATTATATTTTGGATCACCAAAACATTGTACATCGGCCTATACCTTGTACTGCCTATCATCATGATAGGCCTAACGAAAGCCTTAATTGGCTACGCCATCGTTTGTTTTGTGTGTGGATTAACCATTGCTTGTGTGTTTCAATTGGCTCATTTAGTAGAAGGGGCTTCCTTTCCTGTGCCAAACCAAGATGAAAAAATTAACCAAGAATGGGCAATTCACCAAATTGAAACCACGGCGAATTTTGGCATCAACAGCAAATTTTTACATTGGTTACTTGGAGGATTAAACTTCCAAATTGAACATCATTTGTTCCCTAAAATTAGCCATGTGCATTATCCTCAAATCAGTAAATTGGTGAGAGAAACCTGCCAAGAATTTAACTTAACCTATATCTTATACCCAAGTGCTTATTCGGCCTTTATGGCACACATGAGACACTTGAAAAAATTAGGAAGTCAACAATAATCAACAATTACTTCTATAAAAACACCTAAGCCAAAACTTAGGTGTTTTTTTTTGACTAAAAAAATATTAATCATCACTTTGCATAACTTCAAGCAAATTATTCACGTAACTGTTTTAGCATAAATTTTTGAACAATGTCATCTTCCAACCAAAAAAAACAAGCCCATTTACGTTCACTTCATGAAGAAGCGGAACTAGCTGGCGGTGTAAAAAGAATTGAAGCACAACACGCCAAAGGTAAACTTACCGCAAGAGAGCGAATTCACTTATTAATTGACGAAGGGACCTTTGAAGAAATCGGCAAATTTGTAACCCATCGATGCCATGATTTTGGATTAGAAAATGAAACCTATTTAGGCGATGGTGTCATCACCGGATACGGGACCATTGAGGGTAGATCGGTGTATGTTTATGCGCAAGATTTTACTGTTTTTGGAGGAGCATTATCAGAAGCACACGCCAAAAAAATATGCCGAATCATGGATTTAGCCATGCAAAATGGGATGCCCATCCTAGGCTTGAATGATTCAGGTGGTGCAAGAATTCAAGAAGGGGTAGTCTCCTTAGGAGGTTATGCAGACATTTTTTACCGAAACACGATGGCCTCGGGCGTCATCCCTCAATTATCGGCCATTATGGGGCCTTGCGCTGGAGGTGCGGTATATTCTCCTGCCATCACCGACTTTATTATGATGGTAGAAAACACCTCTTATATGTTCGTCACTGGCCCAAATGTTGTTAAAACCGTTACGCACGAACAAGTAAGTGCCGAAGAATTAGGTGGCGCAAGCACCCATTCGAGCAAAAGTGGTGTAACCCATTTCACTTACCCAAACGAAATAAGCTGTATTGTTCACCTTAAAAAATTATTAAGTTATATTCCACAAAATTGCGAAGACAAAGCACCTGATCTATTTTATTCAAACAATGAAAATTCAGAACTCAGGCACGCACTAGACCAACTGATTCCAGAAAACCCCAACCAACCCTATGACATGAGGGAGGTGATTTATGAAATTGTTGACCAAGAATCCTTTATGGAAGTGCATGAGCATTTTGCAGGTAACATTGTCGTAGGCTTTGCAAGATTGGCAGGAAAAAGCATAGGCATCGTGGGCAACCAACCCGCAGTGCTCGCCGGCGTTTTAGACATTAATGCCAGCACCAAAGCGGCAAGGTTTATCCGATTTTGTGATTGCTTTAACATCCCCTTGTTGGTGCTTGAAGACGTACCGGGTTTCATGCCAGGCACAGACCAAGAATGGAGAGGAATAATTACACATGGGGCAAAATTATTATATGCCTTTAGCGAAGCCACGGTTCCTAGAATTACGGTCATTACCCGAAAAGCCTATGGCGGTGCTTATGATGTCATGAACTCTAAACACATAGGCGCAGACATGAATTACGCTTGGCCAACGGCTGAAATTGCAGTAATGGGCGCCAAAGGAGCTGCCGAAATTATTTTCAAAAAAGAAATAGCGGAAGCCGAAAATCCTGATGTGAGACTGGAAGAAAAAATAGAAACCTATACCGACAAATTTGCCAATCCCTATATGGCCGCAGCCATGGGGTATGTAGATGAGGTGATTCAACCCAATGAAACAAGGGCAAAACTCATTAATGCCTTTAAGATGTTAACCAACAAAGTAGCCAAAATCCCACGAAAAAAGCATGGCAATATTCCTTTGTAAGTAAGCACTGCTAAAAACCATTTATAGCATTGGCAATAAATCATTTAGGGATTTTATTACCAATCGTAAATGCAATATGATTTGATTTTTTGGGGAGGAGGAGTTGTCTTAAATATAAAACCAAGAGGCTCTAAGGGAAATACTGTGGGTAATAGCATATAGTTGATGTGATGTGTGAATTTGCGATAGATTGAGCAATTGTCTCAGCGCTGCCTTCTTAGTTTTTTACATTAAAATTGAAACACAAATGCTTGATAACGAAGAAAAAAAAGAGAGTTGCGAAAGCACGGTCCCGAAGGGAATCGCCCAAATAATGAATTAGGGCTTGCTGAAAAACGCAATTCACTTGATTTGCAAGTCATTTTCAGTAAATGAACTTAAAGTTATTACGCTAAAATGTCCATTTAATTGAAATGATTGGCTAATTCGCTTTGCGTTAGCGGGAGAGGCTTTGTTTGAGCTCATTTTACTTGTGGGTTGAGGTAATCTTTTAATACGCTATGATTTGACCACAAGAAAAATAGCGAGTGCCGATCACGCGACCGAAGGGAACGCCCTACGAAATGAATAGCTTATCTATGCTATTTAAATCAAAC
>JBIKPL010000321.1:0-3884 GCA_044357485.1 Cytophagales bacterium | reverse complement strand
CCATCTTTTGGGTAACGAAAAAGGAAATTTAGTATCAAAAGAATAATACCGGTCATATAGTCCATAAAAAGTTGTTTTATAAGGCGCCGTTGTTCCGTTGTAGTCATAGCCTTTCACCACACCATCAGCAATTCTTAATGAAAATGTGGCATCAGGAGGAATGGCTTTTCCATACACGGCAAAAAATAATTGGGCTAATTTAGCATTCAAAATAGTTTCTTTTTTTACCAAGGAATCAAATGTAGTTTTGGCAAACAAAAACCTTTCATACAATTGTTTACCTAGCTTCAATAATACATCATCACTAATTTTCAAGGCATTGACATCCATTTTCAACAAAGAATTTACATAATCTTTTTGAGTAAAATAAGGGGTTTGGTATAATTTATTAATCGCTAAGTCAACGTCACTCGTCCCCAAAATGCTCACTAAATTTTCCTTTGAATTGGGAATAAGCATTAAATCAAGCCATAAATTTTTAAGCAATTCTTTTTCCAATGTGGTTGGATTGGAAGTAAATGCAATCAATTGTTTTTTTATAGAATGCTGCTTTGCAGAATCGGAAGCGGTTGCTACATATTCAGCCATTAGCCTAGCAAACACCATACTTTTCGCACTTATGTCCCGTGGTTGAAGCACAAAATAATCAGCAAAAACTTTTTTAATTTCTTGTCTACAACTGGCAATCTCATTCCAAACAGACATCCCTTCTGCCCCTTGTGGTAAAGATGCAATTTTGCTTTTAAATGCTTTTTCAAATGCCATTTTACGCGCATAAATATGGTCATCTTGCAATCCTTTTAGCATCCCCGTTACCGCTTTATGAGAATTCTCAAGGCTAAAAATTAAATTTAAAATACTATCACTTTTCGCCTCTTCATTGAATTTTTTCAAGGCATTAGCGCGATTTCTCAGAAAAGATAAATTGGCAGGATAGCTCACCTCTCTAAAAAAATCGAGTTGTGATTGGGTACTCAAACGCTCGGTTCTTCCGGGGTTGCCTACTACAAATACCGCCTCTCCTTCTTTGGCTCCTTGAGGATTAAACTTGTAAAAATACTTGGTTTGTAATGGCTTACCAGATTCATCATATACCCTAAAAAAAGAACAATCTAAAGCATACCTTGGATACGTAAAATTATCTGGATCACCACCAAAGAAACCCATTTGCAATTCGGGCATAAAGACCAACCTTACATCATGGTGACGTTTGTAGCCATACAATGAAAACTGGGCACCTTTATAAAAGGTAATAATTTGTAGTTCTAAGCCTTTCCAACGTGTACTGTCTTTGTACGTTTTGGTTAATAACGCAATCATGGAATCTTTAAGGCTAATTTTTTCTGCATCTGTTTTCCCTGCTTTCATTGCCTCCACGATAGGTTGACTTATTTCTTTAATCAACACCAATTGATCAACAAACAGACCTTTAACTTTACGTTCTTCAGACAAAGTTTTGGCATAAAAACCTGTCGCATTTAAGTCTTCGCCCTTTTGAGCTACGGCAGTACCCGATTCTCTGGCACAATGGTGGTTAGTCATCACCAAGCCATCAGCCGAAACAAAAGAAGCAGAACAATACGTTGCAAACCTTAAAGCAGCCATTTGTACTTCTTGCAACCATTGGGTGCTTGGCTTAAAACCGTAGGTCTTTTCAAAATAAGCGATTGGAGGATTATCAAAGGTCCACATTTTGCCATTGTCGAATGGGCGTGCCTGAACGGTATCGGGATTGAATTTCAATTGAGCAAAAACAGAAACACTCAAACTTAAACAAGCCAAAATCACAAAAAGCTTTTTCATAATATTCATTCATTTAGTACAGGGTATAGAGTACAGAGTATTGAGTACAGGGTACAGAGTAAAGAGTATAAAGTTAGGGTATTATGCGATGTACTTAATCTCGTCATAGAAATAAAACGTACACGTTGATATTTTGTAAACATTTTACTTCTTACCATAATACCCAATTATTGGCAATATAAAGTACAATGTACAGAGTACAAAATACAATCTTTAGTATTTAGTATAAGGTACCCTTCAAATTTGATGTTAGTCAACCATTTTTCACACTGTACTGAATACTCAGTACCCTGTACAAAACACCTTACTGTATACAAATTTTCTGCAGTTGGTTTTCGTCACCATTAAAAACATTCAAATCAAAACTACAGCCATGTGAATTGATTTTAGCATCTTCACAATGCTGCCAAAAAGTCCATTCATGTTTTTCGAGGTCAGAAATTTTATCGCCATAATTGGCAATCCAAAAATGGTAATTCTTAAACTTAGGTTTTTTAAAATAATCAAGAAACATTTTTTTGGAGGTGTAAATAATAGGTTTTACTCCATAGTTTTTTTCCATAGCGAGCAACCATTTTTCTATCTTTGGAATGTCTTTGGACGTAATATATATCTTACCTCTTTCAAAATTTTCAACATCTAATACTGGGGGTAAATCTCCTTTTTGCAAATATACCTCTGCTTTAAATAAATCAACTTGTTCATTGACATCAACGGCAGAACTATAAAAGTGATACGCTCCTCTAATTAAATCATGTGACAATGCATTTCTCCAATTTTCATCAAACTTTTTATCTTTCACTAAACTGCCATCTGCTAAAGCTACCGTAGCACGTACAAATACAAACTTCAATTCCCAATCATTGATACTATGTTGGTTAATTGCATCCCAATTTAATTTACCATTGTGTTTTGACACATCAATGCCATGTACTTCATATTGATTTAAGTGGGGATAATCTTGTTTATCGTAATGATAATCATCTGCACTAAAATAATTACTTCCCCAAAAATAAACAACCGTTAAAAATGCAATTACCAATAAGCCCATCGCTATTATGTTTAGCAGAGGCAATTGGTTATTCGTTTTTTTGGATTGATGTCTTGTCTTCTTCATAAATGCAAAAAGCCTCTCGATAATCGAGAGGCTTTAAAATTAAGTGATTTTAATTGATATCAATACAAAATAACCACCTTTATTATTTCCCAATGGTGACCGTTTTACAAGGGTCGAAATCGGCAAGGTTGGTAAACACATTGGCTTCAGCAATAGCGGTTGCTTTGGCGATGGCTACGGGGTCTTTTTCTACTTCCGTTACCTTAACTTCTGTTCTTCTGTTTAACTGATGCTCTTCTTCTGAACATTTTACATTGTTTTTACAACGGTTCAGCAACTTCGTTTCGCCATAACCTTTGGCTCTAATTCTCGCAGATTCAATGCCATGCGCTACCACATATTGTACCGCTGACGTTGCCCTGCTTTGTGACAAGTCATGGTTGTATTTATCACCACCACGAGCATCCGTATGCGAACCAAGTTCAACATGTATTTCTGGATATTCTGCTAAGAAATGAACCAATTTATCCAAAACCAAGGCCGCATCTGCCCTGATGTCCCATTTTTTATAGTCATAATAAAGGTCCTTGATTTCAAAGGTTTTGTTCACCTGAATTTTGCTCAATACCAATGGCTCTGTATTGGCCGATTTCTTTTGCTTTTTAACCACCACCTGTTGGCAGTCTGCAAAATACCCTTCGTGCATCGCTTTGACCAAGTATTTGCTTTTGTGCTTGGCATTGTAGGCATATTTCCCATTCGCATCCGACACATATACGGCACTGGTTTGATTGGTAACATCGTATACAAATACTTTCGCATTCGCCAATGGTTTGTTGGTGGTACCATCTTTTACAATACCATTGATCATTAACTGGTCTTCTTCTTGAATGAAAACCATTTCTAAGGTATCATCTTTCACTAAATCTGATTCAAAATCAACGGAATCAGTTAAAGACGCTAAATCGTGGTACTTTCCAACAACTTTGTATTGATGACGTGTTGGCAATACGATAGCCGTTGG
>JBIKPL010000320.1:0-3886 GCA_044357485.1 Cytophagales bacterium | reverse complement strand
CTTGGGCCTGCAATTAACATGGAATTGACTGACGCAAATAGTGCAATACATATCATGGCACTGATTACCCGACCACCAGCATTGCCAAAAATATTGTTGGCTGCCACCGCAGCGACATCTACTTTGTTTTCGAGGTCATAAATAGGAGTAGAGTATAAGAAAATAAAATTTAGTGCGACATACAAAACCAATACAATACCTGTTGCGGTAAACAAGGCTTTAGGTAAGGTTTTTTGAGGGTTTTCAATTTCATCAATCACATAAGTGACGGAATTCCATCCTGAAAAGGCAAAAGAAACATACACTAAAGAGCTTGCGAAGGAAGAACTGAATATTGGACTCAGGGTTTCGGTATTGAGTTTAAATTCATAATGACTTGAATTGCTATTGATTAAGCCATAAATAATGAATAATAAAATCAAGGAAATATTAAGAAAGGTAAATATTTTTTGAAAAGCAGTACCTACGCTTAAACTGATAAGGTTAATTGTCGTAACCAAAGCGAGTGTGGCAAAGGCAATGGTCATGGGTTCGTACACGGGAAAAATATCGTAAAAATAATTGCCAAAGGCCATGCACGACATGGCGATTGGTGCTGCAAAGGCAACAGTACTCGATACCCATCCTGATAAAAAACCGATGGCTGGATGGTAAATTCTTGATAGGAAATTGTATTCTCCTCCAGAACGTGGAAATCTTAACGCTAATTCGGCATAAGCAAAAGCACCACAAATGGCTATAATGCCGCCAACAACCCATAGTGCCAACAAAGCAGGAATAGATTTAATACCCGCTACCTGAAACCCTAAGCTGGTAAAAACCCCCGTACCAATCATGTTAGAAACAATGATAGAAACTGCTCCTACAAAGGAAATTTTAGTTGATTTGATGCCCATCTGTTTTATATCATTGCAAGCTAATAAATTTTAATTATTTACTTAAGTAGTTTTTGTGTTTTTAGCTTGAATGATTGTAAATGAAAGAATAGCTCGCATTGGGCTGCTTACATTGGTAGCTAAAACTAAAAAGGGACAAACATTGACGTTCATCCCTTTTGTTGGTTTTTAGATTTTACCTTAAAATATTTCTTAAAATTTGAATTTCGGTGGCCGGTGCAATTTTTTCATAAACAATATTGTAAACGGCCTTGGTAATAGGCATGTCTACTTCAAATCGTTTATTGATTTCATGGATACTTTTTACGGCGTAATAACCTTCTGCAATCATGTTCATTTCTACTTGAGCCGATTTTACAGAATATCCTCGACCAATCATATTGCCAAACATTCTATTTCTACTAAATTGAGAATAGGCCGTTACCAATAAATCGCCTAAATAAGCCGAGTCGTTTAAATCTCTTTGCATTGGAAATGCCGTATCTAAAAAACGCTTAATTTCTTGCATTGCATTCGCAATGAGTACTGACTGAAAATTGTCCCCGTAGTTTAGTCCATGGGTAATACCTGAGGCCAATGCAATAATGTTTTTCATAATAGCACAATATTCAACGCCGTAAATGTCTGTTAAACAGTGTGTTTTAACAAATCTGCAGTTTAATAATTGTGAAAATTGTATGGCATTGTTATAGTCTTTGCTGGCAACGGTAAGGTAAGATTGTTTTTCCATGGCCACCTCTTCGGCATGACAAGGACCTCCAATGATACAGAATTCCGTTTCTGGCACATTGTATTCTCTTTCAATATAGTCAGTTACTGGTTCATTAATGACAGGTATGAGGCCTTTGATGGCAGACACTACGATTTTACCTTTAAAGTCTTCTGGTTTTAAAGGGGAAAGTACTTCACGAAGAAATGCGCCAGGTATAGCCAATATGATGTAAGAAACATCTTCACAAACTTTTGTAATATTGGTATCAGGTTTTACTTTTTTAGGGTTAATCTGTACATCACTTAAGTAATTAGGATTATGGTGGAAATTTTTAATATGCTTAACATATTCAGGTTTTCTTAGCCACCATTTGATTTTTACATCATTTTCTGATAAAATTTTAACCAAAGCAGTAGCCCAGGTTCCTCCACCAATTACTGCTACACTTACATTAGATATTTTTTTCGAGATCAATGTCATTTTAGTTTACTTTGCAATATTAAGGCATTAATCCTATAAATCCATATTTGAATGATAAATTACTGCTTTCATTTCAAATAAATTTAAAAATCCCCCTAAAACGAAGCTTATTTTAGGCCTGTTGATTATCGTAAATGATTTACATCTGTTTTTATCGATTAATTTTAAAAAAATAGCTTGACCTAGTTGAACCTCATCAATTCAATACTGGTCAAGGTATTTTGTTGGGATTTTATTTTTATCAATAAAATAAAAACTAAACTGTATTAAATGCTGAAGCAAATAAAGAATATTGTTAAATTTGCAATTGGTTTGACGAAAATCAGGCCTGTAAAATTATAAACAGAAGAAAAAGAAATGATTGGAGCAAGTAATGTTTCGTTAAGATACGGCAAAAGGGTATTGTTTGATGAAGTAAATATTAAATTTACGGCTGGAAACTGTTATGGTTTGATTGGTGCTAATGGTGCTGGGAAATCAACTTTTTTAAAAATTCTTTCTGGAGAAATCGAACCTCAAACAGGTAGTGTTGACATGACTCCTGGAGAAAGACTTGCGGTATTAAAACAAAATCACTTTGAATACGACGAATACCCTGTTTTAGAAACGGTTATCATTGGTCATAAGCGACTGTATGAAATCATGAAAGAAAAGGATTTATTATATGCAAAAGAAGATTTCTCTGATGCGGATGGTGAAAAAGCGGCCGAATTAGAATCTGAATTTGCAGATCTCAATGGTTGGAATGCCGAACCTGATGCCGCTGGATTGTTAAGTGGTTTGGGTATCAAAGATGATATGCATTACACTTTAATGAAAGACTTGAGTGGTAAAGAAAAGGTGCGTGTATTGCTTGCTCAAGCATTATTTGGAGAACCTGATGTGTTATTGCTCGATGAACCCACCAATGATTTGGATGTCGATTCTATCCTTTGGTTAGAAAACTATTTGGCCGATTTTAAAAATACGGTAGTGGTGGTTTCACACGATCGTCACTTTTTAGATCAAGTGTGTACCCACATTGCCGACATCGATTTTGGTAAAATTTCATTTTATGGGGGTAATTATAGCTTCTGGTACGAATCAAGTCAATTGGCTTTGCGTCAACGAGGTGATCAAAATAGAAAAGTAGAAGACAAACGTAAAGAACTAGAAGATTTCGTTCGTCGTTTCTCTGCCAATGCGTCAAAATCTAAACAAGCGACTTCCAGAAAGAAAATGTTAGAGAAATTAACGATTGATGAAATTAAACCTTCGTCTCGTCGCTATCCTCACATTAACTTTAAACCTGAAAGGGAAATGGGAGACCAATTGCTTCAAGTGGATAATTTATCCTATCAATTGCCCGACGGTACTGTGTTATTCAGCAATGTTTCTTTTAATTTAAATCCAAACGATAAAGTGGCGATTATTGCTAAAGATCCATTGGCGATTACCACTTTGTTTCAGGTATTGGCAGGCGAAAAAGAACCAAGTACTGGCTCTTTTAAATGGGGAGTAACAACTACCCAGGCATATTTGCCAAACGATAACCATGTCTATTTTGATAGCGATGAGCTAAATTTGGTAGATTGGCTTCGTCAATATTCTAAAGAGAAAGACGAAAGCTTTATCCGTGGATTTTTAGGGCGAATGTTGTTCTCCGGTGAAGAAGCCTTGAAAAAATCTAATGTGCTTTCTGGTGGAGAAAAGGTGCGTTGTATGTTGTCGAGAATGATGCTTCAAGGTGCCAATGTATTGTTGATGGATGAGCCAACCAACCACTTGGACTTAGAAGCCATTACAGCTTTAGACAATG
>JBIKPL010000319.1:0-3889 GCA_044357485.1 Cytophagales bacterium | reverse complement strand
CTCGTGGTGATGAACATGAATTTTATGATTTAAAACCACGTGTGGCTAAATTGGTAGAGGCACAAAAGAAATTAATGAATGGTTATTTGGTAGAAGCCAAGAAATTAATTGGAGAAGGAAATGAAAAAGATGGTGGTTTAGCTTTATTTAGGGCTTATAGAGGTTTGCCAAAAAGTAAACCTTTGATTAAATTTTTGTCTGAATCAGGTAATAAAAAGATTTTACAAACCACTGAAAACTATTACCTACAAGACAATTCTCGTGAAATGCCTAAAGCCGATGCGCCTTTGTATTTTACGATTGATGAAAAACACAATTCTATAGACCTTACCGAACAAGGAATTGACCTTATTACTGGAGAAGGGGAAGATACCAGTTTCTTTATTTTGCCAGATTTAGGAACAGAAATGGCAAAAATTGAGGGAGACGTAACGTTAACGGAAGCGACTAAACTTGACAATACAGAACAACTGATTAAAGAATACGCTGAAAAATCAGCCCGTATACATTCTGTAAATCAATTACTTAAAGCTTATACGCTCTTCGAAAAAGATACTGAATATATTATTGTTGACAGTAAAGTTAAAATTGTTGACGAACAAACTGGCCGTGTCATGGAAGGTCGTCGTTATTCCGACGGTTTGCACCAAGCCATTGAAGCCAAAGAAAATGTTAAAGTTGAAGACGCTACGCAAACTTATGCTACGGTAACGTTACAAAATTATTTCAGAATGTACCATAAATTAAGTGGTATGACTGGTACAGCAGAAACGGAAGCAGGAGAGTTTTGGACGATTTATAAATTGGATGTCGTTACCATCCCAACCAATAAACCAACCAAAAGAGCGGATACGCAAGACAAAGTTTTTAGAAGTGTTCGTGAAAAATTCAATGCCGTTGCTGATGAAATTGTACTATTGAATGAGCAAGGCCGACCAGTATTGGTAGGAACCACTTCGGTAGAGATTTCAGAATTATTGAGCAGAATGCTTAGTATTCGTAAAATAAAACACGAAGTGCTGAATGCTAAACATCACCAACGTGAAGCTGAAATTGTGCAAGAAGCAGGTAAAGCAGGTGCTGTAACCATCGCTACCAATATGGCTGGTCGTGGAACAGATATTAAATTGTCTGAAGAGGCTAAAGCTGCTGGCGGTTTGGCCATTATTGGTACCGAACGTCATGAATCTCGTAGGGTTGACAGGCAATTACGTGGTCGTGCGGGTCGTCAGGGTGATCCAGGTTCTTCTCAATTTTTTGTTTCTTTGGAAGATAACCTGATGCGTTTGTTTGGTTCGGATAGAATTGCTTCCTTAATGGATAGAATGGGATTAGAAGAAGGTGAAGTAATTCAACATGCTATGATTACCAGTTCTATTGAACGTGCTCAGAAAAAAGTAGAAGAAAATAACTTTGGCATGCGTAAGCGTTTGTTGGAATATGATGATGTAATGAATAACCAAAGAGAGGTGATTTATGCTCGTCGTAGAAATGCCCTTTTCGGTGAACGATTAGAAACAGACGTATTAAACATGGTGTATGATAGTTGCCAAGATATTGCAACCAACACTAAAATGTCTAAAGATTACGAAAACTTTAGGTATAATATTATCAACATTTTTGGATTTTCACCTGATTATAATCATGATCAATTTGAAAAAGAAAATGCAGAAACCATTACTGAAGAATTGTTTAAAGAAGCGGTAAACCACTATACGGTTCGTAAAGAAAGTTTAGGCCTTAAATGTTTATCTATTCTTAAAGATTTAAGAAACCAAGGTGTAAATGTGGAAAACGTTGTTTTTCCGTTGGCTGATGGAAAAAAACAATTAACAGTGGTGTGTAATGTGGATAAAGCTATTCAAAACACAGGTTTTGAACTGAGTTACGCCAAAGAGAAATTTGCTTCTTTAGCCATCATTGATCAAGCTTGGAAAGAGCATTTGAGAGAAATGGATGACTTAAAACAATCTGTACAAAATGCGGTTTATGAGCAAAAAGATCCCTTATTGATTTATAAAATGGAATCTTTTAACTTGTTTAAATCTTTTGTGAATAAGGTAAATGAAGAAATAATTCATTTTTTATTCAAAGGAGATTTACCGCAAGTAGAAGCTTCTGATGTACGTGAAGCGGCTCCAAGCCGTATTGCTGCAAAGCAAGTTTATAAAGAAAATAAAGAAGAGGCACGTTCTGTTTTAAGTGGAGGCACCGCCAACCAAGAAGTAGAAGAACAAGAATTGCCTAAACAGGCTCCAATCATTGCAGACAAAGGCCCAGGCAGAAATGATAAAGTTACTGTACAATACATGGATGGCACCATTGCTAGAGACGTAAAATTCAAGGCAATAGAAGCGGATATGGCGGCAGGAAAATGTGTCTTAATTGAACAAGCTTAAAACTTTCAATATCTTTATAGCGAGATGCTTGGAATGTTAATTAAAATAAATTTATATTTGTATCAATCCTAATAATTATTAAATATCTATCATGAAAAAAACATTAAAATTAGTTTCTTTACTTGCAATTACTGCATCAGTTGTTTTCTCTAGCTGTTCTAAAGAAGAAGAAGCACCAACTCCAACGGTTTATCCTGAAATTACAACGGTAAGTTCAAGTGATACTATTGGTACTCAACAATCAGCGGAAGGTAGTTATTTAGTGACTGCTTCTGGCTTAGTTCAAAAATCTGATGCTTTTGCTGCTGACCCAACTTTGGCTGATTTAGATTTAGTGGAATTGCCTATATCTTCTTCTCCAAGAAAAATGTATTTCATCTCTCCAGACACAAGAGCTGCTGAAGGTTTTACAGCTAAAATTCCTACAAATGCTAATACTACTTATATCGAAAAATATACAGGTTCAGTAGCATTTACTGATATTGCTAAAGAAGGTATCAGCACAATTGAAACGCCTACTACTAAAAAAGTAGAAATTGAAAATGGTGCAACTTATAAATTCGTAACTAAAGCGGGTAAAAAAGGTTTACTTAAAGTTACTTATTATAGTTTCTCTGATAACGTTGCAACTAACGGTATCAAAGTTGACATCAAAGTTCAAAAATAATTGCTATTCCATTAGCCAATTATATACATTTCAAAATCCCGTTTCGTGTTAACACGAAATGGGATTTTTGTTTTAAAAGGGTTTTTGATTAATTTGGACTGCATTAGCTGTCAACTGCTATCTTTCAACTGAAAACAAAAAATGTTTGATAAACTTACTTTAAACCAACTCAATTATGCCAATATTATTTTGATGTTGGTGGCGGCTTTGGCTGCGATTATTTTACCTTTTGAAGTATTTTTATTTGCCTATGGCATACTAGGTCCCCTACATTACCTTACCGAAATTTCATGGTTACATGAAAAGAGGTATTATAGTAAATTTAAAAATGACTTTATACCCTTTTTGTTATTAGCCATTGGTATTTTTTTAGTCTCGTATGTGTTTACTACAAAAGTACGTTGGGTAAGTTCTTTTGTCTTTTTAGCCGTAGCAATGGCCTTGGTAATGATTTATATTGAAAAATGGCTTTATAGAATAATTTTTCTTTTGTTTTCATTTTTTTTACTTATCGTGTTTTATGAATTTGAGGTGTTTAGGTTATTGTTTATGGTTTATATGCCCACTATTATTCATGTGTATATTTTTACTGGCTTGTTTATATGGTATGGGGCTTTGAAATCAAAAAGTATATCTGGCTATGCTTCTTTGTTAGCCTATGTGGTTTGTACTGCTACCGTGATTTTATTGCCGATGACGAGTATGGCAGTCAGTGATTTTGCTATTCAAAATTTCAAATTATTTTTAACCATGAATTTCACGATACTCCACAATTTAGGACACACGGAACTTGCCAATCCTGATGGGGTGTATCAATCAAGCA
>JBIKPL010000317.1:0-3893 GCA_044357485.1 Cytophagales bacterium | reverse complement strand
TCGGTACAAACAAAAAGAAGGGGGGTCAGTCGTTGATATTGAAGTGGAAGATATTGACACCAAAGAGTTAATGGAATCACCGGTACGATTAGAAAAAATAGCGGATTACATTATCAATAACCATAATCGAAAAACACATAATAAAGAATTTACGGGAATGTTTTGTGTTAGTAGTGTTGATACCTTAATCAAGTATTTTGATATTTTTCAAAAGAAGAAAGAAGCAGGAGACCATAATTTGAGAATTGCTACAATCTTTAGTTATGCCGCTAATGAAGATGATGCCGATGCGAATGGATTTATTCCTGAAGAAGTTTCGGTCGTTGAGGAACCGAAGGCATTGTATGGATTAAACAAACACAGTAGAGATAAATTAGAAGAGTTCATAGGATATTATAATGTGATGTATGGGACCAAATTCTCTACAAAAGATAGTGAGACCTTCTATAACTATTATAATGATATTTCTAAAAAAGTTAAAGAAAGACAAATAGATATTTTGTTAGTTGTGAATATGTTTTTAACGGGCTTTGATTCCCCTTCATTGAACACAATGTATGTGGATAAAAACTTAAAGTATCATGGACTTATACAAGCGTATTCGAGAACAAATAGAATATTAAACGAACAAAAATCTCAAGGAAATATTGTGGTTTTCCGGAACCTAAAAAACGCAACCGATGAAGCGATAACTTTGTTTAGTAACAAAGATGCGGTTGATGTTATCATTATGAAACCGTATGAGGATTACACGGATAAGTTTAATGAAGCCTTGAAGCGATTAAATAACATTACACCCACAATAGATAGTGTTAATGACCTTAAAACCGAAGAAGACGAGTTAGAGTTCGTTCAGGCATTTCGCGACCTTATGCGACTTAAAAACATCCTAAATTCCTTCTCTGATTTTAATTGGGATGACATAAGTATTGACGAACAAGAATTTGAGGATTATAAGAGCAAATATCTTGACCTTCACGACAAAGTAAAATCAGAACATCAGGTTGAGAAAGTATCTATTTTAGAAGATGTAGATTTTGAATTAGAGTTGATTCACCGGGATGAAATTAATGTGACCTACATCATACAACTCTTGATAAAATTAAAGATAAAAATCGAACAAGATGGAAAGGGCGGTGATGTTGAGAAAGAAATATCCAATATCATTAATACACATACTCAACTGAGGAGCAAAAGAGAACTGATTGATAAATTCATCTCTCAAAATATTCCTGAGATAGAAGATACTGATTCTATTCCTCAAGAGTTTGATAAATTTTGGATAGAAGAACAACGGACCGCATTTAATGAGTTGGTGAAGTCAGAGAATCTCTCTGTTGAAAGAACGGAGCAATTAATCGAGAATTACCTATTTGCTGAAAGAGAACCAATGAGGGATGAGATTTTAGACCTTATTGAAGGAGAGAAACCTACTCTTCTTCAAAGAAAAAAGGTGGGAGATGGTATCTTGAAAAAAATCATGGATTTTGTCGATACCTTTATTAATGGGATGGACGGTTAGAAAAAATTTTCTATACTAGTTCTAGCACTAGCTCTAGCACTAGCTCCAGCACTAGCTCCAGCACTAGCATTATTATTAATAATTAGAAAAAAGATTGATTAAAAGAAAAAGTTAAATTATAATTGAATAAAAGAACGCATAACTAATGCTAGAAGGATTTTTTAAAAAATAATTCAACTTGAAAAAAAGTAAATAGAAAATTTTTATTTATTTAATCATTAAAGTGCTTAAAAACAATAACTTATAAAAGTTCAATTGAACTTTTAAAAAAAAATGCTAAATTGCAACCTAAAATTATTAATTATGGGACTTTTAGTAACGCTAAATGAGGAGGGTTTCCAAACCTTAAAAAAGGATAGAGATATAGTAAAGAATAAGATTAAAGAACTTGAATTGGTTCTTAGTCACCTTGACCCTGCTTACATTGAATTACAACCTTATTATGAACCTATAATTGATATTACGATAGTTGAAACAAAAGGTAAAGACATGTATGTTGGGGAGTTATTTATTGTTACACCCGTAACGGGCATAAAAAGAAAAATAACTTTTGGAATTGACTATATTGAAAAATATAAGGACATTAACGATGAAAAATTATTAGAGGATGCAAAGAGAGAAGCTAGAGAGCATCTAACAAAACGATTTCCATCATTTTTTGAGTAATATATGAGTTACGAATTAAAACATATATCTCAAATCCGCCCAAATCCATTTATTGATGAATTTTACGGGGCATTTTCATTACAATCCTATAATGACGTTCTACTATTTGAAAACATTGCAGAAAAGGGAATTAAGTCTCCATTAATAGTTACTAAATCGGGACTTATTATTTCAGGTAATAGAAGGTATTATTGTGCAAAATTTTCTAATCAAATTAACACCATCCCCGTAATTACTGAAGACATTGAAGATGATGAGGTGACTGAATACATGATTGTATCACTTCAAATTCAACGAATTAAAACAGAAATACAAATTGCAAAAGAATTTCAAATAATTGGTAATTTTTATAAAATAAAGAGAGGTAAGGGGAATCAAGAACAAAATAAAGAAGGAAGAAAGAAAAGAGATGAGTTGATGTCTAATTCAAATTATTCCGAGAGCACAATAAAACGAGTCTTGACTTCTCACGAATTAATTAAAAATATAGATAAAAAATTAGATGACGATTCCGCTTGGAAAAAATTAGAAGATTTATACAAATCCAAATCAATTGACGGTGTTGTAACTTATTTAAAAAATATCGAAGGAGAAATTAAAAATGAATCTAAATCTAAAGAAGTTTTATTAAATAAATACGAATCGTTTAAAATATATTCAAGAAGTTGTGAAGACTTATCAGATATTGTCAAAGACAAATCTATTGATTGTGTATGTACGTCCCCTCCATATTATTCAGGAATAAGAAAATATTCTGAAGATGGTAAAGAAATTAAAAAGGGTATAAAAAATAAAGACTTAATTCAACTTGGTCACGAAAAAACACCCGAAGAATATGTGGAAAAGATGGTCAAATATGTAGTCGAATGTGTTAGAACATTAAAAAAAACAGGGAGTATTTGGGTTAATATAATGGATGTTAGAAAAGAGGGTAATTACTTTAATGCTCCCGAAAAATTATTATTAGAACTTGAAAAAATTGGTTTAATAACCGCTCAAAAATGTATTTGGTTTAAGACAAATCCACCGTATGACAATAATGATGTATTCCAACCATCTATGGAATATATCTATCATTTTGTAATCAACGCAAAAAAATATCAATGGATAGATGATTGGTTTGATGAAGCAGACGAATTTATAGGAAGGGTTACATATGGTGGTAATGACAAAAAAAGAAAATTTAAAAACGTATTCATTTATCCCTCTAACAAAAATGAAAGAAATGAAATTGATGGTGTCGGGATGGTTAATAGTTTGATTGAGACAAATGTTATCAATAACTCATACCTTAGAAAATTATTAGAAAAAAAAGGATTTCATCTCCAACATAACGCATTGTATGATTTGGAAATACCTATGATATGTATTTTATCTACTACTAAAAAAGGGGACTCGATTATGGATGTATTCAGTGGTCTTGCAAGTACAGGCTTAATAGCATACTGTAATCAATGTGAATACATTGGAATCGAACAATCAGGAGTTTATTCAGCACAATCAATTATTAGATTCGAAGACTTCATTGAAACAAATCCTTATGTTAAGTGACAATAATATACTATTTGTATCCTATTTGTACCTTAATATACGTAACTAATTGATTACCAATTAATATTACTTTTTGTATCGGAAAGTAAAGATATACACTTGGAAATTATTGAAAATATATGGCAGCAAAAGTTTGTAAGTCTTCAAACTAATT
>JBIKPL010000318.1:0-3893 GCA_044357485.1 Cytophagales bacterium | reverse complement strand
AAAAAATACATGCGCACATTACCCTCGGCTCCAAAGCAAGTTTCATTTGGGCCTATGACCAATTGAAAGATGATTACTTGGTATTTATTCCTGCAAACAGGTTTGAAGTCAATGCTAAATACCAGTTTAAAGACCATGGAAAAATTCATGAACCATATATAGGAATTCAATATCAACAAGTACTTGAGCAAACAAATACGCCTCAAAAAACAGTAATAGATGCAAAAAATCAAGGTGTAATTTTCAATAACCTGGCCAATACTGGCGACTACCTCGCTCCTCCTCCATCCTATCAATTACTAGGTCTATCTACAGGATTGATTATTCCTTTAGGCAACCAACAACTAAGTATCAATGTAACAATACACAATTTATTCAATACCAGGTACAGGGATTACCTCAACAGGTTCAGGTATTATGCAGACGAAACTGGCCGAAATATTTCTTTAAAAATCAAATATTCTTTTTAACAATTAAAACGCAACAATGTTGCAATCAATATTTTTTACATTATATTTGTAGTATAATTTCAATAGTTAACCAAAGCAAAACCTCCAATGAAAAAATATATTTTACTAACTTTACTGGCCTCCGTCCTATTATGCTCTTGCAAAAAAGATGAGAAAAAAAATGATCCTGCACCAGTAGAAGAAAATGAAATCATCACCACAGTTCAAATTGAATTTAAAGATTCGAGTAACAATATTACTACAACTTACAAATGGGAAAATTTAGGCGGATACGGTTTTGGATCAACCATTACTGTCGACACCATAAAATTAAGTGCATCAAAAACCTATTTAGCATCCGTTTTATTGCTCAACAAAACCAATCCATTAGTTGTTGATACCATTTCAAATGAAGTAATGCAATTAAAAAATGAGCATCAGTTTTTCTATGAAAGCAGTGCAAACTTAACCCTTTCAAGTAGTTATTTAAATACAGACAAAGACGATAACGGAGTGCCAGTTGGACTATTCCCGAAATTTAATACAGGCATTACTTCTAGTGGAAATTTACAAATTACCTTAAAACACCAACCAGGTGTAAAACCAAAAACTGGCTTAGGAGATAAAAATCAAGGATCTACCGATTTAATGGTAAGCTTTCCGGTAGTGATCCAATAGCGTAAAAAAATCAAGAAAGTCGATTTCCCAGGGCAAACGCATTAAAATTGTAGTTTTATTTGAATTAATAGAAAGTACAAAGATGCATATTCAGCGTTAAACCGCATAATCTGCTCAATCTGTGTTCAATTTTTATTTATTCTTTTAAAGAATAAATAAATGGCACGCAGATTATACGGATTTGGCGAATTTTCACGGATATATAAAGCTATGTTTTCATTTTATTCAATTATTTTAATGCGTTTGCCCTAGTCGATTTTCCCTTACCTGATCCAGCACGATAACATGGTTACATCATCATGGTAAGGCACATCACCTCTATGTTCATCAACATTCTCCTTGATAAGTTGATTTAAATTGGAATCAGCTTTGTCAATATTTTTCATTATAAAATACATCAAATTTTCATCTCCGTATTCTTCTTCGTTGGCATTTTGAGCCTCCGTTAAACCATCGGTATAGGCGTATATAAATGCTTCATCTTTATAATCGACAATGCCTTCATTGATAAAAGGCAATTCTTCAAAAACACCTAAAACGGTAGTTCCTTTATCTAAAAATAAAACCTTTCCATTTTTAAATAACATGGGTGGATTATGCCCTGCATTTACATAATGAATTACTTTATTATTGGGATCAATGATGGCGCCAAAAAAGGTAATAAAATAATCGCCATCACCATTATTTCTAATTAACCCATTTACCCCTTTGATGATGTCAATAAATTCCAAGCCTTGTAAAACCAAAGCCCTTAAGGAAGCCTGAAAATTTGACATGATCATGGCCGCAGGAATTCCTTTCCCTGAAACATCGGCAATACAAACCATAAAACGATTATCTTCTAATGGAATATAATCGTAATAATCGCCACCAACTTGTTTGTGAGGATAATAAGCAGCTTTAATCTGAAGCGCGTGGGTACTGGGTAATTTTTTAGGGAATAACAAATTTTGCACTTGTTGTGCAATTTGTAACTCCTTTTTCATGGCTTCTTGAAGCAATTGTTTTCTCGCAAAACGCTTGTTTTCAATGGCCACCAAAACCAAGTTACTAATAATCTGAATCAAAGGGAGATAATCTTTTGCCAACTCAAGATGGTCGCCAATAACACTAATAAAAACATAGGCCAGCACATTAGACTTATGTTTAATCGGAATTACCACTTCAAAAAAAGCGGCCAGTTCTGAATCTGAGTTTTTATCTAAAAAAGTTATGACATCTATTCCCTTGATTTCTTTGTCAATCAAAGAAGCATCGTAGGCTTTTTCTGTTCCAAAATGCACTTTTGAACTCCAAATCCCATCTTCTAACACATATAAAGCAAGGCCATCAATGTCTTGCATGGGTCTAATAGAATTGCCATAAACCTTGTATAAATCTTCTTCAGAAATATTTTCGTTGATGGCTTTAGAAATATCTAATAAGGTTTCTAATTCGTATTGTTTGATTTGGAGTAACTGGCTGTAGTATAGCAAATCATCGTCCTTACCATTTTGTTCTTGATTGGGGATCATAAGCATCTCTTAAACCATTACCAAATAAATTAAATGCCAATACTGTAATACAGATACAAAGGCTGGGAAACAATATTAAATGCCAACTATCAACAGTACCCATGGTATGATATCCTTCGTTGATCATAATTCCCCAAGAAGGCATTGGTGGTTGTACGCCTAAACCTAAGAAACTTAAACCCGCTTCTGTTAAAATAGCAGAAGCAAAATTAGACGTAGCAATTACAATTAAAGGCCCCATAATATTGGGTAAGATATGCACAAAAATAATACGTTGATTGCCTATACCCAATGCCCTGGCAGCTTCCACAAATAGTTTTTCTTTGATACTGATAATTTGCCCCCTCACTACACGTGCAATTTCTACCCAAGAAGTTAACCCGACAGCCACAAAAGCCACCCAAATACCTTTACTTTGTAAGGCTAAACTAATCGCAATTACCAACATAATTCCAGGAATAGACCAAACTACAGTCATTAGCCACATGATAAAGCTATCGACTTTACCACCAAAAAAACCGCCAGTTGCCCCTAATAAAATACCAAGTGTTAATGAAATCAAAACCGAAACGAAACCAATCCCTAAAGAAATTCTGGTTCCAAAAAGCAATCTACTCAACATGTCTCTGCCAGCTTTATCTGTTCCAAGCCAATAGGTTCTATGCTCAATATGTTCTGATTTGAACGTTTTTTCTAATGATTTAAGGCTTACCGTTTTGATGTTTTGATTTTGATCTAGATAAGTAACCACCCCATTGCTTACCTTAAAATTAGAAGAGGAATCGGGCATTATTTTATTGGAAACACCGGCATAAACAGGATGAACCATCTGTAAAAGTGACATTTCTTCTGGTTTTTCTAAGCGACCATAAGGCTTTACAATAACATTTATACCATTAATTTCATAACCGTTGATTGGCATGATGGTATATTTATTGTCTCGACCAAAAAACATGGCCTCAAAAAATCCAACGTCATCTATATCAATAGATTTTGTCATTTTTAACATATCCACCTCGAAACCTGGGGTTTGTTTTTTTATCGTCCAAGCACCATCATTACAATTGGGTGTCTTGTCTGGTAAAATCAAGTAGCCTAAAATAGCAATCAAATGTACAAGCGCAATCACTACCAAACCAAACATGGCGGGGTAGTTTTTGAGCAACCTTTTTCTAATGTAATAAAAAGGCGTTTTGATATCTGATTTGGATTCTGCTATAGCCATTCGTTGATGAACTAAAGGGTATTGTGA
>JBIKPL010000316.1:0-3896 GCA_044357485.1 Cytophagales bacterium | reverse complement strand
ATAACCTTCGAGTTGCACACACACTTCTGAAACTGTTTTCGAAGCACTTTTTGACTTGATATACAAGCTTACTAAGTTTATAAAAATGAATATTCGCTTAAAAACTGAAAAAGTTTTATAGTGGATTGCTTCTTTAAAAAGCTGAACAATAGTACGAAGTACAGCCATATTAATAATTTGACAACAATCTTTTTCTAACCAAATTCAGTGCAGCAATGGCTGACATTTGAATATTGTTTTCTCTGTGATTTCCCAAGTTGAGTTTATGGGTAATTGTACCGAATTGATCACTTAGGGCAAGCCAAACAGTACCCACTGGCTTTTCAATAGTGCCACCATCGGGGCCCGCAATACCTGAAACAGATACGGCTATTGCTACATTCAATTGTCGTCTTAAGCCTTCGGCCATTTCTATCACCACTGCTTCACTTACAGCCCCATGATTATGAAGTGTCGTAGGCAAAACGCCCAATGCCTTCATTTTAACTTCATTGCTATAAGCAATCACGCTCCCCTGAAAATAGGCAGAGCTCCCCGCATTCGAAGTGATTAAATGAGCAATATAACCGCCAGTACAACTCTCGGCGGTACCGAAATTGAGCTGTTTTTCTTTTAATAAATTACCCACAACCAAAGACAAGGTATCATTTCCATAACCAAAAACATAGCTTGAAATAAGTGGCAACACTTTATCTAATTCCACTTGCACGGCTGATTCTACCAAACTTAAATCATGCCCATAACCCGTAAGTCTTAATCTTAAAGTGCCAACAGAAGGCAAGTAAGCCAACTTAATATTAGCAGGTAAAGCATCTTCCCATGCAGAAATCATATCAGACAAAAATGATTCCCCAATACCTACCAATAAAATCATTTTGTGAAAAATTACCGGCGTTTTAAAATGAGATTTCAATAAAGGCAACAATGTAGCGCTCATCATGGATTTCATTTCAAATGGAACGCCAGGCATGGAAATTAACACCTTGCCTTCGGCTGTATTAAACCACATTCCTGGAGCGGTACCACAAGTATTTCTAATGGCTATTGCATTGGAAGGCAAATAAGCCTGTCCTTTATTAATTTCCGTGAGTGTTTTATTTCTCGATTCAAAAAAAGAGGTCACATCAGCCAAAACATCATCATGCAAAACATAGTCTACGTTAAAGAATTTGGCTATTGTTTTTTTGGTAATGTCATCTTTGGTAGGCCCTAAACCTCCTGTCATCAACACCACATCAGCGCGAAGCAGGGCTTCTTTAATTCCTTCAAGAATTTGGAATTCGTCATCAGGCAATGCTGTTTTCCGGGTTACTTTAATCCCCAAAGCAGAAAGCTCAGCACTGATCCATTGTGAATTGGTGTCGGTGATTTGTCCAAAAAGGATTTCATCGCCTATGGTTACTATTTCAGCTGTAATCATTTTTAAAGAATATTATAATGCCTTAAAACTACACAAAAATGTGAAATGAAAGCGAAATAAAACAAAAAAGGATTCAAAGTAAATTAATGCTTCGAATCCTTTCTTTGAGAGTGGGAAAAGAGATATAACTATTTAGTTACTAAATATAATTTCTGTGTAAATATTCTCGAACCTGTTTGTACTTGCAGTATATATATACCGCTAGCAACATCGTTTAGCTCAATTGATTGAGGCAGATAATCTTGAGCAATCAAAACATTGCCAATAGCATCAAAAACTTTAACTTGTATTGCTTCAGTCGTATGTAAAGCAATGTTTAAATTGAAACTATTGGTAGAAGGATTGGGATACACATTAAACAACTCTCCTTTTTGTAAATTCATGGTTCCTGAAGCGGTAACAAAATTCGTTACATCTACCGATTTAGTAATAGAATCTTTACAACCAATACCGTTAGAAACCAACAATTTCACGTCATAAGTATTGGCTTCGTTATAAGTATTGTTTACATTTTGACCATTTCCAACGCTAAGGTCTCCAAAATTCCATGCCCAATTCGTTACAGGTGAAGTACTTTCAAACAAAACTTTACCAGGCACCCCATTGTCAAGCGTATAGGTAAAATCTGGGTTCAATTGTGCAATCGCTACCTTCACTTGCTTTACATCACTATTGAAAATAGAATCGGTACTGACAATATAAAAGGCAGTATCTGCACTTAAATTATTGGTAAGGTAATTCGCTCCTGAAGCAAGTTTGTGTTCATCAGTAATGGTTGCCGATTTAAAATAGCTATAATTGGTTGCGCCAGTTGGATTTAACAAAGCTTTAGCCTCTTTACAAATCGTTAGGTTTGCCAATACTGGCGTGTTTCCTTTTCTGACTTGACGGTATTTTTCTTGGATAGCATCAGCATTGTCTAACATTTCTGCTTCAGATTCAGCCATGATATAAGCAAAAGCTACCGTAGTGGTTTCCCCTGGGGCTAAATTATAAAGCGTTGCCCCAATCACCATACTGACATCGTTTCCACCTACTTGTGTACCGGCTTCTGTTCTGGCCACACCACTTGATAATGCTGTAAACTTTTCATCAGGGGTAAATCCATCACTTATATTGATATTATCACCACCTACATCTTCATTATCAATAGCATAAAAATTTTCTTTCTGAGGACTCAACAATTTCATCCCTGCAAAACCAGCATTCTCAAAAGCATAATTGGCATACCCTACATGATGTAAGGCATTCCATGATACAGCATTATTACCATACCCTTCCGAAGGCACATCGATGTCATTGAAAATCCCTACGCACAAAGAATCAAAGGTATTAACGGTGGTATTGGTGATTTTATATTCAATAATCAAAGACCTATCAATACCAGTGGAATCCCAGGCAAAAGATTTTTGAGCTATAGTAACTCCAACTTTTGCATTTGGATCGAGATTTTTAGAATCATCAAATTTGGATGAAATGATTTGACCATAAGTAGCATTGGCTATTTCTTCAGGATAATTGATGGGATTAAAATGGTCATTATAAACACCATCACCTCTTACTGCATCCGACACTTTTGTTGCTGAAGTCGCCACCATTAAACCCGATTCATAATTATAGAGGTAATCGAAACAATTCCAACCATTTCCTTCAATAGGAACACCAGTATTATCCCAATCCATGAAGCCATTTCTTCCTTTAGCAGAAATGGTTAACGAGGCTTGATTGATATTCAATTCTACATTAGGATTATTTACTTTTAATTCTAACACTTCCTGATCGTTATAGGCACCATCTACATAAAGTAATTGCACCTTGAAGGCTAATTTAAAAGGCGCATCTGGTTTAATTTTAAATTTAAATGGAAACCCACTATTGTTGGTGGTAACCATGGTACCGATGGTACCTGCATTATAAACAGAATCAATTAATTCGATATAAGGATTATCAATCACAATAGAAATCTTCGCATTGGCAGAGGTTGGTAACAAGTAATTTGTAAATTGAATTCTTAACAAAGCCGTATCGCCAGAAACGACAATAGTAGAATTGGATTGGTTAACAAAATTAATTCCCGTTTGTCTCACCGAAGGACTTTGCATCCCTTTAAAAGCCTCCAACATATTCAAACGTCCTCTACCCATATTACCTTTATAAGTCGCATTGGCAGGAATGGTATCAATAATATCGGCACTCATCCTTAAAATTTCTGCAATTTGCAAACCATTCAATAAAGGGAACTTAGCTCTTAATGCGATGGCTGTACCTGAAACTTGTGGAGCAGCAACAGAAGAACCATTGGTATTTCTCAAACCATTTTGATCAATGGTTTTCACATTTACCCCAGGTGCATCAATATCAATTTTATCATTGTAATTACCTCCAGTTTTAACATCTGAAGAGTTAGAATAAGTTACAGACATCACATTATCAAACGATGCAGGATAATAATAATCAGTACTACCATTGGTATTAC
>JBIKPL010000315.1:0-3899 GCA_044357485.1 Cytophagales bacterium | reverse complement strand
TATGATTTGACCACAAGAAAAATAGCGAGTGCCGATCACGCGACCGAAGGGAACGCCCTACGAAATAAATAGCTTATCTATGCTATTTAAATCAAACTATTGTACCACTTTAATGAAATAAAATAAAATACCCTTGCATTTAAACGGTTAAAGCAATAGCTTAAATCTCTAAAAATCAACAAATAAACTATTTTTCAGCAGCCCCTAAGTAAAGCTCGGCCCTTTTAGTTCTGAAATATGACTTTGAAAACCAATTTAAACAATCTGTTACCTCTTCTTACTCGTCAATTTGCCTTCATAGCAAGTTGGATAATTAACAATATGTGTTTGCAAGTAATTACTAAGCCTGAGTAGTTACGGCTATTTAATGTTTCATTTTAAATAGGTATAAATATTTTGATAAATGATTTGTACCTAATACCTTGTGCCAAATATTTTAAACAGATACCTTATGCAACCTAGAACCTTTGGAAGATTAAATTGGCAAGTAAATGGTATAGGGTATGGTATGTGGGGAATGGCCGGATGGACAGGTGCTGATTTAGCAGAAACTGAAAAAGCCTTAGATGAAGCGGTAACATTAGGATGTAATTTTTTTGACACCGCTTGGGTGTATGGCGAAGGAATGAGTGAGCAAATATTGGGTCGCTTAATAAAAAGACACCCATCTACGAAGTTATATGCCGCCACTAAAATACCTCCTAAAAATTTGGCTTGGCCATCAAAACCTCATTATAAATTGTCAGATGTTTTTCCACCTGCACATATTATTGCCTATACGGAGAAAAGTCTCCAAAACCTTAAGCTTGAAACCATTGATCTCCAACAGTTTCACGTTTGGGAAGATGCATGGGCTGAAGAGGATTCGTGGAAAAGAACCATTGAAAAACTTAAGCAAGAAGGTAAAATTCAAGGTTTTGGATTGAGTGTAAATAGGTGGGAGCCAAATAATTGTATTGCTGCCGTTCAATCAGGTTTGATTGATGCCATACAAGTGATATATAATATATTTGACCAAGCACCTGAAGATCAATTATTCCCGCTTTGTGAGGCGATGAAGGTGGCAATTATTGCACGAGTTCCGTTTGATGAAGGAACTTTAACCGGCAATTTGACCAAAGAAACCACCTTTCCTGAAGGAGATTGGAGGAACCTGTATTTTGTGCCCGAAAATTTAATTCCTAGCGTCGAACGTGCTGAATTATTAAAAGCAATTGTGCCTAAAGGAATGACTTTACCTGACATGGCTTTAAAATTTATTTTAAAGCATCCTGCTGTGAGTACTACTATTCCTGGGATGAGAAAATTAAATCATGTAAAATCAAACCTTGCAGCCGGAGAAGGTAATTTGCTCAATGATAGCTTATTAATGGAATTGAAAAATCATCGTTGGGATAGAATGCCTACCAGTTGGTCGCATTAAGGGGATGATAAATAATTGTCTTTAAAATCCCTATGGATTGCTAATAGGTTTTAAGGATAATTATACTTACATTTTGATGTTATTCTCACAAAGAGATACACTAATATTTACATAAATTTATAATACATTGACATTTAGTGATTTTAACTTAGATGAAAGTTTATTCAATGGTCTTACCGCTATGGGATACAAACTTCCAACACCTATACAAGAACTATCGATCCCAATTATTTTAGCCAATAGAGACTTAATTGCTTGTGCACAAACGGGAACAGGAAAAACTGCGGCGTATTTATTACCAATTTTACATAAAATTGAAAATACCCCAGAAGCACAACGTCACCTCAATACTTTGATTTTAGCGCCCACAAGAGAATTGGCACAACAAATTGATAACCAAGTTGAAGGCTTTTCTTATTTTACCTCTGTTAGTTCAATTTCTGTGTATGGTGGTGGTGATGGCAGTGTTTGGGATCGTCAAATAAAAGCGTTGAAAGAAGGTGCTGATATAATCATTGCTACACCAGGACGACTCATTGCTTTGCTTCAAACGGGTGTTGTGAAACTCGATCAATTACAGCATCTAATTCTTGATGAGGCCGATAGGATGTTGGATATGGGCTTTTATGATGACATCGTAAAAATTATCAATCATTTGCCTGTTAAAAGACAAACCATTTTATTCTCAGCAACCATGCCTCCTAAAATTAGGACCTTGGCGAATAAAATTTTAAATGATCCCGAAACGGTAAATATTGCCATTTCAAAACCCGCTGAAGGTATTTTGCAACAAGCTTATTTGGTTTATGACAATCAAAAATTAAATTTGGTTAAACATATTTTTGAACAAACCGACTATCAAAGTGCCATCATATTTGCTTCTACCAAAGAAAGTGTCAAACGTTTAGGACAAGAATTACAGCGTTCAAAATTGACCGTAAAAGCATTTCATTCAGACTTAGAGCAAGCTGAAAGGGAAACTATTTTGCGTGATTTTAGAAATAAACAAATTCAAGTTTTAATTGGTACCGACATCCTTTCAAGAGGCATCGATGTAGAAGGAATCAGTTTGGTCATGAATTATGATGTACCTCCAGATCCTGAAGATTATATCCACAGAATTGGTCGTACCGCCCGTGCCTCTACAACTGGTACAGCCATCACCTTTATCAATGACAAAGACCAACAAAAATTCTTTAGAATTGAAAGCTTAATCGGTAAAGATATTCCTAAATTACCTTTGCCTGAAACACTTGGCGAAGGGCCCATTTACCAACCAGAGGTGAAGCCTAAAACTGTTTTTAAGCCAAGAACAAACAATAACAATTGGAAAGGTAAACGTTAGTAGCGTTTATTAATACTTGCTAGACTGTTGTTTTTACCCTTTTAAATAATTTGACACATGGATGCTTATGCTATTTACGGAATTAAAAATTGCGATACAGTAAAAAAAGCATTGAATTGGCTTAAAACCAATAATATTGCTTACGAATTTCATGATTATAAATCTAAAGGAATTACCGAACATAAAATTCAATCTTGGGTCAATCAAGTGGGATGGGAGGAACTTATCAATAAAAAAGGAACTACCTGGCGACAACTTGACGATGTCTATAAAGGAAGCATTACCAACGAAGCTGCTGCGATTTCTTTAATGTTAGATAAAACAAGTATCATTAGACGACCAATTATTGAACACGAGGGAAAATTAATTACCATTGGTTTTGATGAGCAAGAGTACAAAGAGTATATGTAATTGATTTGATGTTGCATTTATTGAATTAATCATGGGGAAACATCGTGAAATCCGCACAGAAGAAATTGTTTTACTGCAGTTTTTGCTGAATAAAATAGGTGAAAAATCAAAAACGTTTAGCATCAAAGAGATGGTAGACGAGTACGAAGGTGGCAAAATGGGAAGCATAAGTTTTTCTTTAGACGGTATCGCCACCTATGCAAGTGATTTAATTCAAGTCGATTATGTTGATGCTGATGGTACAGAAGTGGTAATTACCCTGACGTGTGATACGGAAAATGAACTACTAGATTTAGATTTTTGGAAATTAGATTTTTCAGCGTTGATAAGCTATCCAATCCCTGAAAAAATTAAGTTTAAAAATGAATAATGCTTTTCGGTAATATTAAAATAAAGCCTTCTTAAGTTAGTCTTAAGAAGGCTTTGTTTTTAACATCTTATGGAAATTTGGGGAATTTTGAAAAATCAGGTTTCCTTTTTTCGATAAAAGCATTTTTACCTTCTTTGCCTTCTTCACTCAAGTAATACAATAAAGTAGCGTTTCCTGCTAATTCTTGAATACCAGCTTGACCATCTAGTTCTGCATTAAATGCTGATTTCAACATTCTCAAGGCCAAAGGACTTTTGGTTAATATTTTTCTACACCAAGCAATGGTGGTTTCTTCTAATTGATCAAGCGGTACCACTTTATTGACAAGTCCCATCTCGAGCGCTTCTTGT
>JBIKPL010000314.1:0-3900 GCA_044357485.1 Cytophagales bacterium | reverse complement strand
TATTGCCGAGTTGGCTTAATTGTTAAACTATTTCTAAACGCATAATTTAAAAATCTTCCTATTCACGGTCTTTAGAGACATCGTGGATAGGAAGATTTTTTTATTGGAAATGATGTACTGCTTCTGACTTTTCTGTTGGTGCGAAAGCAGTTGAAATGCTGTAATTAAAATTATTATGCCTCTATGGCTACCTCTTTTCGTTTGGCGATTAAGATAGGGATGTAGCAAATACCGCCTACCACAAGTACGTAAAGCAATTGTGTTTCGTGAATTAATACTGCCATTACGCTGCCTTGTTCAAGTGTTAAGCCATAAATC
Source organism: Cytophagales bacterium (assembly GCA_044357485.1). Lineage (GTDB taxonomy): Bacteria > Bacteroidota > Bacteroidia > Cytophagales > UBA9547 > CALPQG02. Next base: position 3,582 of record JBIKPL010000314.1, on the reverse strand, counting down.
AATAATGCTTGTGCGACCAAAGAATGGTAAGCGCCCATGCCACCACCAGGTACAGGCACTGAACGCCCGATGGTGCCAACGACCATAATCATCAATGCCGCTTTCCAACCTAAATGAGCAAATTCAGGTAAGGCATAAAACCAAAGTTGAGACATAAAATAATAACCCACCCAAATCAACACGGTGTAAACCAAAAATAGGGGTAGGTCTTTCATTTTGATTAGGGTTTTTAACCCTTCCCACATTTCATTGGAGAAGTCATCAATTTTGTTGTTGATGCCAGTGGCTTCAATTTTCTTCTCAAAAATTTTGAACAAAAGAAATAGGACTCCTAATCCCGTCAAAATGTAAATTTTATATTCTTTCATTAGGCCTCCTTTACCAAACGAATGTTTAATAGGCATCCAAATTTTGTCTATCCAAAATCCTCCTAGTTCATCGTATTGTGTAAATAGGGTAAATGAAACCAGTAAAGCAAGGCATGAAGTATCAATTAATCGTTCTACCAAAACAGTTCCAAAAGAAACATTGAATGGCACGTCATCGGTTTTTTTCAAAGAAAGACAACGTGAAAATTCACCACCACGGGGTATCGCATTGTTTACAAAATAGCCAAACATTAAATTGCTAAAACTATTCACCAAGCCAATCGGATAGCCCAAGGCTTTTAACATCAATTGCCATCGCATGGCCCTAACAATATGGTTTAAAAAACTTATGAATAACACAATGATTAACCATTTGAGCTCTACTTTTTTGAGTGAATTCCAAATGCTTGTCAGGTTTAGGTCTTTAAAAGTATAATACATTAAGGCAACTCCCGCCAATAACCAAATGACCAATTGAAATCTTTTGAAGAATATTTTCATTTTTAAAGTTGAATAATGATGGTACTTGAGCAAAGCAATTGTCAAGTATAGGTATAGTATTAAGCCTTTAAAGGTACAAGAATTTATGGATATTTTAATTACTCGTTATGGCGTAAAAATGCCCGATATGGAGCCATTGAAATGGTGTTAAATTGTTTAGCCGGCAATTGGATTGTGTTTTTTTTCGTATCCTATGGTCGTACTTGGGCCATGACCACAAAAAACTATGGTTTCTTCTGGTAATTGAAACATTACATTTCTGATAGAATTGACCAAAACTTTAAAGTCGCCACCAGGCAAATCATAGCGCCCAAAACTGCCTTTAAACAATACATCGCCATTGATGCAAAAACCTTGTACGCTATTGTAAAAAGCAACATGTCCGGGTGAATGACCTGGTACTTGAAGCACGCTGAATGTCGAATTGCCGAAATTAATGTTTACGTTTGCCTCGATGTAGCCATCCGGAATACTTTCTTCAAAGCGATGAAAACCATACATGGGCGCATAAGTACTTGCCGCTTTGATTTGAAAGGCATCTTTTTCGGGTACAAACAATGGGATGTTGAAATATTCTTTTACAAATTGATTGCCAACAATATGGTCTATGTGACAATGGGTATTCAGGATACAGGTTGGTTTAAGGTCATTTAATTTTATAAAAGACACCAATTCTTCTTTCTCAACAGGCTCATAACAACCAGGATCTATGATAATACAATCTTTTGTTTCGTCATATACTACATAAGTATTTTCTTGCAATGCATTAAATACAAAAGTTTTTATCGTGATCATGGTGTTTGTTGTTTTGAATTAAACGTGAAGCAATTTATGAATAAAGCCCAATGTTTTCAATGAAATAAAATAATTTACCAACGGTAAAACGTAAGGCTACATGATTTTAACTTCTTCGTCTTCGCTGGTGGTAATTCTTAAGGTGATGCGTGTGCCAGCCGCTTCTCCATTTTGATGGTACAGGTCTGTGATAACCGTAGAGAAATCTTGTTTTTTATTTTTTGCCAGCATGTCAAATCGTTCTTTGGTAACTTGCATTCCCATAGACTTGTGCATTTCCGATTTGGTTAAGGCTAACTGTTGCGCTTTGGCCCTGCCTATGCCGTTGTCTTCAATGGTGCAGACGAGTATAGAATCATTTTCCATTGCATAGTCGATTTTTAACAATCCACCAGGTTCCTTTTTATTGCATAAACCATGAACGATGGCATTTTCGATATAGGGTTGTGTTAACAATGGGGGAATAAAAATAAATGCAGCATCAATGTTTTTAGGGATATTGATTTCGGCATTAAAAAGGTGGTCAAAGCGCAATTGCTCTAATTCGATGTAGAGTTGTAGCATCTTGAATTCATCTTCTAAACAGATCAATTGTTTGGCGCTATTTTCTAAGATGTAGCGCATCAGCATAGAAAAACGCGCCAAATACCTTTCCGCCGAATAGGCATCGTTGGTTGAAACAAAACTTTGAATGGAATTCATGGCATTAAAAATAAAGTGCGGATTCATTTGTGCCCTTAGCATTCGTTGCTCTAAGTCTAAGGTTCTATTTTTGAGTACACTATTGATGGCATTTTGTTGATAAGCATAAACCCTAAAGACTAAAAAGCCAAAAATAGGCGCTAAAATTAACACAACGAGCAGTATTTTTTTGTAAATGGCTTGCTTCTCTAGCAGGTTTTTTTGATTGTTTAATTGTAACGCAGCAATTTTAGCGTTGTCATTGAGCGCTTTGAGTTTGCTTTTTTTGGTTTGCTCTTCTAATAGTTTTTGTTGATGCAAAAGTGCTATTTGTTTGGCATTGGCCTCCATTTTATAGGCTTGTTCCCTTAAAATTAACAAATGGAGTTCTTTTTCTTTCTTTAAAAGTTGCTCTCTATTGGCGATTTCTCTCAGCGCTAGGTCTCTTTTTAATATTTCAGATGCTTTGTCTTTGGTGTCTTTTTCTAAGGTTATTTTTTTTACTTGCAGTTCTTTTAATTCCGAATCTATTAACGCATTTCTAACCTGGGTTTCTTTGTTTTCAATTTCAAGTTGTTTTTGATTCAACGCTTGCTCTTTAACCATTTTATGGAGTTGCATGCTGTCTTTTATTTCAGCATGTTTTTGCAAATATCCATACGATTCTTCAAGCATATTATTGGCTTTGTATATCCTTGATAAGAGTTTATAGCTGATTGCTTGTACTTCTAGGAGGTTTTCTTTTATCGCCATATCCAATCCTAATTGGGCATATTTTTTGGCATTGTTGTAGTCTTTAGCGATAAAATGACTGGTAGCCAAAGCATTGTATATGAGTGCCGTTTCGTATTTTTTTTGTTTTTTTTGTAAAATAACCACTGCCATTTCTAAGTGTTGTATGGCCAATGGATGCATGGCCATGAGTTGGTACATTAGGCCAATATTCATGAGCGTTAGGCCCATTTGTATTTCTTCACCCACTAATTTACTAAGGGCATAAGATTGTTTAAAATAGTCTAAAGCCTTGGGTTTATCATTCAAATATTTAAAAGTGGCACCCAAATTATTCAAAGAAATGAATATGCCTACGGTATCTTTGAGTGCTTTTCTAAGGGCTAAATTTTCAATTTCATAGGCGGAGGCATATTGGTATTGCCCCATTTTTTTGTATACCGTTGCCATGGCCACCAAAATAGTTGCTCTTGTCTTTTCTTGTGATTTAGGGGCGCATTTGTCA
>JBIKPL010000313.1:0-3907 GCA_044357485.1 Cytophagales bacterium | reverse complement strand
GTATGTTGACAATGTCCAAAAGAAACTTCCAATCACACAGATGCCAAGCCCAATGAGCATCACAATTACCGCTTGTTTTAAGCCATCATTTCCCTTTTGAGTAGTCATTTGTTCTTTGAAAGAAACTTTTTGCGTAGGAGAAAGTTTTTGGTATGCCTTGTTGATTTTATTTGCTAGCACGTTTGACGCTATTTTTTCTTTCAAGGTAAGTTTGTTTCCCACTTTACCGGTGGCTAATTGCTCCGAAATTATGGTTTTAAAATCGTTTTTGCTTAATTCTTTACCTGCTTTAGCAGCAACTTCTTGGTTAGTAATTTCTGGAATGCCAGCAGGACTGTTCCATACGATATCAGCATTTGCAGAAGAAGTCATTACCGTTTGCTTGTGTGCACAAGAGGCCAATAAAAACAAAACAACACTCGCCATAATAAGGCTTATTTTAGTGGTAATAGGGTTTACTGTTTTTTTCATAATATTCTTTGGGGTTTAACTAGATTTTGAACAAAAGTAATAAAATCTTATATAAAACAAATGGTAAATAGCTTTTATCGTATAACATTCTCCTATAGGTTAAGTACAGAAATGTATAGCCATTGTTTTTATCATTTCATTATTGAATAATATTTAAAATATTAGCGCAAGAAATTCTTTGCAATCGACTAAAACAATCATACATTTTTTATCTTTGCATCTATGTTGGAAAATATTAACCTTATCGCAGATCAAATAGCGGCATTCCCAATTGAGAATAAAGCACAGTTAGAAGATTTCAGAATGGCCTTTATCAGCAAAAAAGGTGCTGTAACGTTGTTGTTTGATGAAATGAAAAACATTGCGCCAGAAAACAAAAAGGCATTTGGGGCTGAAGTGAATCGTTTGAAAAATTTGGCTCAATCGAAATTTGATGAAGCGAAATTACTGATCGAAGCTCAAGAAGACAGTGCTGATTTTGATGCGAGCGATTTTACCCTTCCAACTATTCCCAACGAACTAGGAAGTCGTCATCCATTGACGTTGACCAGGGAACGTATTATTGAAATTTTTACGAGAATAGGTTTTAATCTTTCTGAAGGACCTGAAATTGAAGACGATTTTCACAATTTTACGGCTTTGAATTTCCCAGAAAACCATCCTGCAAGGGAAATGCAAGATACTTTCTTTTTAGAAAGAAATCCTGATATTGCTTTGCGTACCCATACTTCTTCGGTGCAAGTAAGGGTGATGGAAAACGAAAAACCGCCTATTAGAACGCTTTCTCCAGGAAGGGTATATAGAAATGAAGCCATTTCTGCACGTGCCCATTGTATGTTTCACCAAGTAGAAGGCTTGTATATCAATGAAAATGTGAGCTTTGCTGATCTAAAGCAAACCTTGTATTATTTCGTGAAGGAAATGTTTGGCAAAGATGTGAAGCTTCGTTTTCGTCCATCATTTTTCCCTTTTACAGAACCAAGCGCTGAAATAGATATTTCTTGTTTGATTTGTGGAGGAAAAGGATGCAATGTTTGTAAACATTCGGGTTGGGTTGAAATAGGAGGGGCCGGAATGGTTGATCCTAATGTGTTAGAAAATTGTGGGATTGACAGTAAAAAATATACAGGTTTTGCTTTTGGGATGGGCGTAGAGCGTATCACGATGTTGAAACATCAAATCAAAGATTTAAGGCTATTTACTGAAAATGATGTAAGGTTTTTACGTCAATTTAAAGGAAGCTTGTAAACAGGTAGCCAACACCGCTGTCAATATTTCTTAATCCCTCGTACTGATTGCCTTATCCAGTAAAAATGTACTTTAGAATTGTAACTTACCTATTGGTACTAGGTTTTACGGCCTGTAGCAGTCCTACGAAAGAAGAACAAATGCCCTTTGCGTATGTGAATATGCAAATAAGTTTACTGGATCAGCAATATGCGATTCCATTGGACAAAGGTTTTAAGTATCTTCCTGGTGTTGGGGTAAAAGGAATTCTTCTGTATCGCGAAACGAGTACTTCGTATATTGCTTTTGAAAGATGTTGTACCTTTAAACCTTCTTTGCCTTGTGAAGTAGTGGAGGTCGATTCGTCTTTGTTGTATATCAAAGACAAATGCTGTAATTCATTGTTTAAATTTGATGGTACTCCCTTTTCAGGACCTGCTTATCGCGCTTTGCAAAGGTATAGTGCAACCGTTGTCGGCAATACCTTATACATCACCAATTAAAATTGTTATCCATATTCCTATGAAAAATATTGTGCTGATTGCTTTGATGTTTGCGTTGTCGATAACGACTTATGTGCGTGCGCAAACGATTAATTTCCCAGATGCTAACTTTAAAAACGCTATTTTAGACAATGGGGTTGACCTAGACAAAGACCGCGAAATACAAGTCAATGAGGCCGAAGCGTGTTATGTGTTGGACTTAAGTTCTAAAGCAATTACTGATTTGTCGGGGATTGAAGCGTTTAAAAATTTAAAAGAATTGACTTGTAATTGGAATAATTTAACCGTCCTGGATGTGTCAAAAAATGATAGTCTTGAAGGATTGTATTGTGCCAGTAACCTCATTACCAAACTTGATTTATCTCATAATTTGAATCTTATGGCTTTAGCCATAGATGAAAATCCTTTGACAAGTTTAAATTTAACCAACCATGAAAAATTAACCAAGCTTACTTGTACCAAAACAAAATTAGCGATGTTAGACCTTTCTAAAAATCTAAAACTTATACAATTGAATGCCACAGCTAATCCTGATTTAAAAACAGTGATTGTGCCGGTGGTGAATGCTGCGGTAAGCAATAAAAAGTTTAAAAAAGACGAAGCAACGCAGTGGATGGAAAAAAGTAAAGCAGCACAAGGTCAAAGAAGGTAGCGGTATTGGTTTTACTTTAAGGATACCAAGATAAAAGAGGCTGCGCCTTATGTCGTTTGAAGATATTCACCACTTTCACTTTGATTCCTCGTTTAGCGGTGGCACTATTTTTAAACTTTATGACATCGAAATTCCCTAAAATCAGGTGAAGCATTACAGACCGTCTTTTTACAGCATCAATTTTAATGCGCAATTAACCAGTTTTCTCCAACACCAATTCCTATTTCCATGGGTACCAAAAGTGGAATGGCATTTTTCATGAAAGCTTCAATTTTGGGACGAATATAATCAACTTCTGCTTTATGGGCATCGAATACAAGCTCATCATGAACCTGAAGAATCATTTTAGATTGTAGGTTTTCAGCTTGCATCCAATCATTGATTTGGATCATGGCTACCTTAATAATGTCGGCAGCACTGCCTTGAATGGGCGCATTGATGGCATTGCGTTCTGCATAACCACGAATGGTAGCATTGGCAGAATTGATGTCTCTTAAATACCTTCTTCGTCCTAAAATAGTTTCTACATAGCCAATTTCTCTGGCATTGTTAATGGCTTCGTCCATGTATTTTTTGATTGAAAATTCATTGAAATAGGCCTCAATAATTTCCGCCGCTTCTTTTCTTGGAATGTCTAAACGTTGGGATAACCCGAAAGCGGAGATGCCATAAATGATCCCAAAGTTTACCATTTTGGCTTTACGACGCATGTCGGAAGTAACCTCTTCTACATCAACTTTAAACACTTTAGCGGCGGTCGCTGAGTGAATATCAACACCACTTCTAAAGGCTTCAATCATGCTTTCATCTTTGCTTAAAGAGGCAATGATACGCAATTCTATTTGAGAATAATCGGCACTGAGTATCAAATAATCTTCGTTACGAGGTACAAATGCTTTTCTGATTTCTTTGCCTTTTTCGCTTCTTACCGGTATGTTTTGTAGGTTAGGATTGGTAGAACTTAGTCGTCCTGTGGCTGCCACCGCTTGGTTGTAGGAGGTATGTATTCTGCCATCGATTGGGTAAATTAATTCAGGCAAAGCATCAGATCGGA
>JBIKPL010000309.1:0-3967 GCA_044357485.1 Cytophagales bacterium | reverse complement strand
ATGATATATGTCATAATTACAGAAGTATTACTCCATTACTTTTGTGCTATCAATTATTCAATTGAATTATGGCAACCTTGGCAAAAATATCGACAGACATAACTTGTTACCATTGTGGTGATCAAGTGATTTCTGCCTCTATTTTATTTGCAGGTAAAAATTTTTGTTGCCAAGGCTGTCAAACTGTTTTTGAAATTTTAGACCAAAATCAGCTTTGTGATTATTATGACCTTTCTCAAAATCCTGGTCTTTCCCTTAAAAATCAACCTGATTTTGCCCGATTTGATTATCTTGCTGATGAACAAGTTATTGCTAAATTGGTCGATTTTAAAGACGAAAAATTTACTCGAATTACATTTTTAATTCCTCAAATGCATTGTAGTTCTTGTATTTGGCTTTTAGAAAATTTATATAAACTGAATACTGGCATCAGTGCAGCAAGGGTGAATTTTATGAAGAAAGAAGTTTCTGTGAGCTTTTTTCATCAAGAAATTACTTTGCAAGAAGTTGTCATGCTTTTGGCTAAAATTGGATATGAACCAGCCATTACTTTAGCCAATGAAGAGAAAAAAGAGACAAAGAGTAATAAAAAATTGTACTACCAATTGGGTATTGCTGGTTTTTGTTTTGGAAATGTGATGCTATTAAGTTTGCCTGACTATTTTGATTTTACAGGAGATTTTCATAAAACCTTAGGCCAACATGTAGGCTATTTAATGATTTTGTTAAGTATACCTGTGCTAGTGTATAGTGATCTTGATTATTTGAAGTCTGCCTATAGGGGATTTCAACAAAGAATCATGAACCTTGACGTGCCTATAAGTTTAGGAATTGTCGCGCTGTTTGGTGTGAGTTTGTTTGAGATATTCACCCATACTGGTGGTGGCTATTTAGATTCCTTTACTGGTCTAATCTTTTTCTTACTATTAGGGAAATCATTCCAACAAAAAACATTTGATACTTTGTCATTTGATAGGGATTATAAATCTTATTTTCCTATATCAGTTACCCTTAAAAAGAATAACATTGAAACTACTATTCCTGTCAATAATCTAGTGAAAGGAAACAGGATTTTAGTGCACAACAATGAATTAGTGCCCGCTGATGCCATATTGTTGGGAGGGAAAGCAATGATTGATTATAGCTTTGTAACAGGAGAAGCAGTGCCTGTTGCCAAAGTTTTTGGCGAAATTATTTACGCTGGTGGTCGTCAAGTCGGAGAGGCGATTGAAATGGAAGTAGTGAAAGAGGTTTCACAAAGTTATTTAACCCAACTTTGGAACAACGAGGCATTTAACAAAGAAAAAGATAGTCACCTCACTTCTTTGGTAAATAGAAATAGCAAAAGATTTACCATGGTGGTATTGAGTATCGCTTTTGTTGCTGCTATTTATTGGTTGACCATGGCTGATGTCACAACAGCCGTTAAAGTTTTTGCTTCGGTGTTGATTATTGCTTGTCCTTGTGCATTAGCTTTGTCAACTCCTTTTACCTTGGGGAATTCGATGAGGATTTTTGGTGAAAATAAACTGTATATTAAAAATGCTTCCGTAATAGAAGATTTAGCAGCAATTGACACCATTGTATTTGATAAAACAGGTACACTTACCGATACTTCTGCGGCTAAAATTGTTTTTTTTGGTGAATACAGTTTAAGTGCTTACCAAACGATGTTGGTGAAATCATTATTGCGTCATTCTACACATCCATTAAGCCAAAATGTTTACAAATTTTTACAGGCGGAAGTAGCTGAAATATTGGCCTTTGAAGAAACTGTTGGCAAAGGACTTTGTGCTACAATTGATGGCCATGAGGTAAAAATTGGGTCTTCCACTTATGTCAATGGAAGCAAATTGTTTAGCGAGCAAACGGCTGTTTATGTTGCCATTGATGGTCAATTGCTAGGCTATTATGCCTTGACCAATGCTTATAGGACCGGTATTGAATCTTTAATTAGTAATCTGAAAGGTAAATATAGATTGTTTGTACTATCGGGTGACCATGATCGTGAAATGAAAACTTTGCAAGCCATATTTGGTGAAAATACCCCCATCTATTTTAATCAAACGCCTGCGGATAAATTAGAATTTGTTGCTGCCCAAAAACAATTAGGCCATCGAGTGATGATGATAGGAGATGGATTAAACGATGCAGGTGCTTTAAAGACGAGTGATGTTGGGGTTTCGGTTACTGAAAATATAAGCAACTTTTCTCCCGCTTGCGATGCTATTTTAGATGCCAATTCATTTGGTTTGTTATTTACCTTTATGCGTTTCGCTGTAAAAAGTGTAAATGTGATCAAAGCTTGTTATGCGATTTCGCTTACCTATAATATTGTTGGTTTAACTGTGGCAGTACAAGGTCAAATGTCTCCTGTATTTGCGGCTATATTTATGCCTTTAAGTTCTATTACGGTGATGTTATTTACCACTTTTGCTACGAATGTGTTGTGGCAAAAAAGTACCAGCGCAAAACGTAACCGTTTTGATATGAATTTCAACAATAATACCTCAAAACTTATAGCATGGAAATAATTATCGTATTGATAGGGATAAGTGTATTTGTGGCTACGGCTTTTTTATTGACCTTTATTTGGGCTGTACGTTCTGGTCAATACGAAGATGAGTATACCCCTTCAGTGAGAATGTTGTTTGACGGAACGGTCAAAGAAAAGGAAAAAGAACCAGGTTAACATATAGTCAAAGATAAGCTTTAGGTGTTTTACATTTTTTAATCTAAAGCCAAGTTTAGATAAATTTTTTACTTTTCATTCTAAACAATTAACTCTAAATTTAAAAAAATGTCCATCGAAAGATTCAGTTATGACAATAAGATTGTGAAGTATTTCATTATCGCGTCTGTTATATTTGGAATTGTGGGAATGTCGGTAGGTTTGCTGGCTGCAATACAGTTGTATTACCCAATATTCAATTTTGATATTGCTTACACTACCTTTGGTAGAATTAGACCTTTGCATACCAATGCGGTTATTTTTGCCTTTGTCGGAAATGCCATATTTGCAGGGGTTTATTATTCTCTTCAAAGGTTGTTGAAAACCAGGATGTACAGTGATAAACTGAGCTGGTTAAATTTCTGGGGTTGGCAATTGATCATTGTTGCTGCTGCCGTTACCTTACCTTTAGGGATTACAACCTCAAAAGAATATGCCGAATTAGAATGGCCAATTGATATTGCCATTACCTTAGTTTGGGTTGTTTTTGGGATTAACTTTATCGGTACCATCCTCACTCGTCGTGAAAAACACATGTATGTAGCCATTTGGTTTTACTTAGCGACCTTAATTACGGTAGCGGTTTTACACATTGTAAATTCATTTGCTTTACCTGTGAATTTCTTGAAAAGTTATTCTGCTTATGCAGGTGTACAAGATGCCTTAGTGCAATGGTGGTATGGCCATAATGCCGTAGCATTTTTCTTAACCACCCCATACCTTGGTTTAATGTACTACTTCTTGCCTAAAGCAGCAGAACGTCCGGTGTATTCTTATAAATTATCCATTGTTCACTTCTGGTCATTGATCTTTATTTATATCTGGGCAGGTCCTCACCATTTATTGTATACAGCTTTGCCAGACTGGGCACAAGCCTTGGGTACAGCCTTTTCAATTATGTTAATTGCACCTTCTTGGGGTGGTATGGTGAATGGTTTATTGACTCTTCGTGGTGCTTGGGATAAAGTGAGAGAAGATGTGGTGTTGAAATTTATGGTCGTAGCAGTAACTTGTTATGGTATGGCTACGCTTGAAGGTCCATTGTTGTCTTTGAAAAATATCAATGCGATTGGTCACTATACCGACTGGATTGTAGCACACGTTCACGTAGGCGCTTTAGGTTGGAATGGTTTCTTAACTTTTGGTATGTTGTACTGGATGGTTCCAAGAATGTGGAGAACAAAATTGTACTCTAATACCTTGGCAAATACTCACTTTTGGTTAGGTACTTTGGGG
>JBIKPL010000168.1:0-6470 GCA_044357485.1 Cytophagales bacterium | reverse complement strand
GGATTATCTTTTATGCTTTACCGATGTATTGGGCTGGGGTAACTCAAAGTTTAAACTGGAAAGAATTTACACCAGATGGTTTCTTGAAATATCCTAACTTCCTTGAAACGGTAACACAAATTGTACCGATGTACATTGCACGATCAGTGGGTGGTGGTTTGTATTTGATTGGGGTGTTTGTTATGACTTATAACTTAATCAAAACGGCGGCACAAGGCAATTTCTTAGCCAATGAAGAGGCCGAAGCTCCAGCGTTAGAAAAATCAAGCCATGGTAAAGAGTTTTGGCATTCAATTCTTGAACGCAAACCGTTATTGATGGCTGTTTTAGCAACCATAATGATCTCTATTGGTGGATTAATTGAATTGGTTCCTACCTTTTTAGTGAAATCTAATGTGCCAACAATTGCATCAGTGAAACCTTATACTCCCCTTGAATTAGAAGGCCGTGATTTGTATATCCGTGAAGGTTGTGTCGGTTGTCACTCTCAAATGATTCGCCCTTTGAGACACGAAACCATGCGCTATGGCGATTATTCTAAAGCTGGAGAGTTTGTCTATGATCGTCCATTTTTATGGGGATCAAAACGTACCGGTCCAGATTTACATAGAGAAGGGGGTAAAAATCCTGATTCATGGCATTACATGCACATGTTAGATCCTACCAATACGTCTACAGGTTCTATTATGCCAAAGTATCCATGGTTAATTGAAGATGATTTAGACGTGTCTCAAACCAAAGCAAAAATTACAACGCTTCGTAAATTGGGCGTGCCATATCCTGATGGTTATGAAGAGCGAGTTTTGGCTGACATGGACAAGCAAGCCTTACAAATTGTCGCAAGTCTTGAAAAAGATAAAATCAAAACCTCTAAAGACAAAGAGATTGTAGCGATGATTGCCTATTTACAACGTTTAGGGACTGACATTAAAAAATAATTTTGAATGTTAAATATTGAATTCGATAGGTCGTTTTCAATTAATTTAAAATCAAAAATTTAGAATTTAAAATATAAAGTCGTGTACAAAGAAGCACTAAGATCCATAGAGGGGATACAAATTTATCCCCTCATTTCACTAACCATATTTGGTTTGTTTTTCATTAGTCTTATCATTTGGGTAATGAAAGCCGATAAAGAATATATTCATAACATGAGTCATTTACCCTTAGCAGATGATCAAGCTGCTTTAGGAAATAAGAAAGGAGAACAAAGTCATGTATAAAAAAAATGCGTTGAAAATGTTGGGTTTGTTATTGGCAACTCCCTCTTTCTCTTGGGCAGCAGAAGCTGCTGAAGCTTCAAAAGTAAAAGCGGTTTCCTATTGGCAACCCATTTTGGATATGAAACCTGAAATATTAATATCAATTATCTTGTTGGTGTTTGTTTCAGTTTTGGTAATCGTAACCACCATATTGTCAATTGCGGTGATTAGGTATGTTTATTATCCTGCAAAACCGGGTGAAAAACAAGTAGGGGTGTTAGAATCTGCTTGGAATTCTCTTGATGAAAAATACATTTCAGGAAAACACCTAGATGAAAAAAGTGAAGGGGGCGTACGTGAAGGTCATGTGTATGATGGTATTCAGGAACTCGATAACTTTATGCCGCCTTGGTTGCAAGCCATCATGATTGGAACGGTTATTTTTGCAGCTATATATCTGATGAATATATTTGTTTGGGGTGGTATCGATTACCAAGAAAATGAATATAAAACTGAATTGATTGTTGCTGAAAAAGAAGTGAATGCGTATTTAGCCAAAGCGGCAAGTAGTATTGATGAAAATTCGGTGAAATTAATTACTGATAAAGCAGCTTTAGAGGAAGGGTCTAAGATTTTTGCCTCTAACTGTAAAACTTGCCATGGTGCCTCAGCGGAAGGTGCTGCTGGACCTAATTTGAAAGATGATACTTGGATTCATGGAGGAAAGGTGAATGAAGTTTTTAAAACCGTAAAATACGGCGTTAAAGAAAAAGGAATGCCTACTTGGCAAGAAAAACTTCGCCCTTTAGATATTCAAAATGTAACAAGTTATATCTTGAGTTTGAAAAAATAAAATTGTTTGCCGAGTACAGGCTATTTTCACTGTACTCGGCTTATTAATATTTTCACTTAGTATCAAAATTATGAACGACGATTCCTTTAGAGATTCACTCACTACACTCAATGAACAAGGCGATCGTATGTGGATTTATGCCAAAAAGCCTGCAGGTTTTTTTCATAATTGGAGAGCTTTGGTTGCCATCATCTGTTTGGCTATTTTTTTTATCATGCCTTTTATTAAATTAAATGGGCATCCTTTTGTGCTAATCAATATATTAGAACGTAAATTTATTTTATTTGGCATCGCTTTTTGGACACATGATTTCCATTTGCTTTTGCTGGCCATGCTAACTTTTTTTGTCTTTATTATTTTGTTTACCACTGTGTTTGGACGGGCTTGGTGTGGATGGACTTGTCCTCAAACGGTTTTTATGGAAATGGTTTTTCGTAAAATTGAATATTGGATTGAGGGCGATTATACCCAACAACAAAAATTGGCCGCACAAGATTGGGATCTTGAAAAAATTGTTAAAAAATCTTCTAAACAAATGCTCTTTGTAGCAGTATCACTACTGATAAGTCACACGGTGATGGCTTATATTATTGGTGTCGAGGGTGTTTGGAATTTAATTTCCGCTTCGCCTATGAATGACTTAAGTGGCTTCTTTGGTTTGATGTTTTTTACAACACTTTTTTATGTGGTGTTTGCCCATGTTCGTGAAATTGTTTGTACGGTGATATGTCCTTATGGTCGTTTACAAGGCGTTTTGTTGAATAAAGACACCATTCAAGTGGCCTATGATTTTATAAGAGGAGAACCTCGTGCAAAGAAAAAAGCGGAGGGAATTCATGGCGATTGTGTCGATTGTAATTTGTGTGTGAAGGTATGTCCTACCGGTATTGATATTAGAAATGGTTCTCAATTAGAATGTGTAAATTGCACAGCTTGTATCGATGTGTGTGACGAGGTAATGCTTAAAATTCACCAACCCAAAGGATTGATTCGTTTTGCTTCTCAGAATAATATTGAACAAAAAAGTGCTTTCAAAGTTAATGCACGAATTATTGCCTATTCTGTTGTTTTAATAGCCTTGTTAAGTTTATTTATTACTTTGCTGGTTTCTAGGTCAGAAGTGGAAACTACTGTTATGAGGGTTCCGGGGATGCTTTACGAGGAACAAAAAAATGGGGATATCAGTAATATGTATAATTTACAAATGGTAAATAAAACTTTTCAAGATTTGCCTATTACGGTGAAAGTAAAAGACTTTCCTCAAGCTTCTTTGAGGATGATGGGTGGACAAAAAAATGTACAAGTCAATAAAAATAGCTTATTAGACGGTGTTTTTATCGTTGATATTCCTAAGCGTAATTTAAAAGGCATTACTACTAAAATAATATTAGAAATATATTCTGGGGATAAGAAAATTGAAGAAGTTAAAACCAAGTTTCTTGCTCCAGCCTACTAAATATAACTATTTATAATTATACACTATCGTAAAAATAAGAAAATGAATTGGGGACATAAAATTGTATTTGCTTATATTGGTTTTGCTGGTTTTATCGGATTATTAGCCGTAAAAGCCATGCGTCAAGACATTGATTTGGTTTCGAAAGATTATTATGAACAAGAAATTCAATACCAAGATCAAATAGGAAGGATGAAGAATGCCGGAGAGGCGGAATCACAACTAATATTTGATTATGTTGCTACCGAAAAATTGGCTAAAATAACTTTTCCTGTTAAACATTTTACTACCGCTAAATTGATGTTTTACAGGCCTTCTGATGCTAAAAAAGATTTTCAAATGCATTTGAAAGCAAATGGTAAATCGTCATCGTTTAATATTCCTTTATCTCAATTGAGCAATGGCTTATGGAAAGCGAAAATTTTATGGACTGATGGAAAAAAAGAATTTTATAAGGAAACCGATTTTGTAATTTAAATCGGTTTCCTTATCATTAATGCTATGGCATTCTCATTGAGGTATGGATTGATTCTACTAATTTTTCCATTTCTGCTCTCGTTTGTACTTTAATGGCATTCCAACCTGCTGGTGTTAAAATATAACGATCACATTCTGGGAATTTACTTTCAAGATGACCGCCGTTGGCATTTACACCTGAATGTATGAAATCTGTAATCACGTAGGCATATTGCCCATTTTCATAATTAAAAGTTACTGTATAATCTACAGCTCCTTTATGGGTAATTCCCGTCATCGGTCCTGGGTAAGTGACGTTAAAAGTGCCTTTGTAAATGTAAACACCATTCACTTTGTCATCTTTTTTAATTTTAGCTGGGTCGGCAACAAATGATTGTACTCTTTTATACAATTGTTCTTTGGTTCTTCCTTCCATTACCAACGTTTCTGCATAAGTAACTTTTTGACTAACAGAGTCTAATGGTAATATAGTCACCGGTTTAGGCTTTGCCGCTACAGGTTTTTTCTTTGATTGTGCCATGATGGTCAATGGCAACAAGGTTAATAGAATAAATATGATTTTTCTCATGATAAATATAGTTTTTCCTTAGGCTGCAAATTATATAAAAAGTTTTAAGTATCCTAAATTTTTTTCTGACTTGGGTTTTATACATTTGTGGTAAATATTATTTTTTGTACCTTATAAATGATACCAAATGAAAGTTAAGTTTTATGTGTGTTTGGCATTTGTTTTAATGTTTGCTTTGACTAGCAATGCGCAAATAAAAAGAAATAGGATTACTTATGGGGATGAAAATGCGGATTACAAAGATACGGCAAAGAAATATGACTCCTCCAATGAAATTATTTACCAAAACAAGCTCGATTATAAGTTTTATTTGAATACCAATTTAGGCTCTAATTTTCCATTGGGTGGCAGTAGCGAAATTACCCAAACCGCTTCCAGTTTTAGTTTAAACAGTTTGTCTTACGGAAATGGGTTTGATATTGCAGCAGGATTAGGATTTTATTTTAATAAATACATAGCTGTAGAATTCAATTTAGGAAAACAATATGGTTCAAGCCAATCTTTCAATAGTAGTGACCAATACACCGATACTGTGAATGGAGTAGCACAGCAAATATCAATACGAACTAACACAGCTTATTCGGCAGATATTTTTAGACTTAATCCTAACATCGTTTTAAGCTATCCCGGAAAATTTATTTCCCCTTATATGAAATTCGGGACGATTATAGGCTTAAGCACAAGACAAGAAGTTCAAAATTATGACCATCAATTGTATGGTAATTTCATTTGGACATTTAAAGATGTTGCTGGATCGGGCATTGGCTTAACCTCAAGTATAGGGGTAGAAAAAATGGTATATCAAGGATTAGGCTTTTTATTTGCTGAAATGAATTATGTTGCATTAAATCAAACATATGAAAGTGGGAGTATGATTTCAGCTACTTTAGATGGTATCAATATTTTAGGCGGCTATTCTGTTGCTTCGAAGGAATATATTTATGTGGATACTATAGATAAAAATTATACCATCACCAATACGAATGTGCCTCGCCAAGAATTGAAAAGACTTTTTAATTGCAATTCAATAGGATTTAAATTTGGCGTTAAGTTTATTATCAATTGAAATTTGCCTTAATTAATTCGAAATAAATGTAGAAAAGAGTAGATTTGTATTCTTTTGAAATGATATATTAACACCTAATTGCTATATAAGATGAATTTATTTGATGTTTACCCCATTTATGACATTGAACCTGTTAAAGCCCAAGGCGAATATTTGTGGGATGCCAATGGCAACCGTTACCTTGATTTATATGGCGGACATGCGGTGATATCTATTGGGCACACACATCCACATTATGTACAAAAGGTTAGTGATCAGTTAAATAAAATTGGTTTTTATTCTAATTCGGTTAAAATTTCTTTACAACAAGAGTTAGCGGAGAAATTGGGTAAATTATCAGGTTTTGATGATTATCAATTATTTTTATGCAATTCTGGTGCTGAAGCCAATGAAAATGCTTTAAAATTAGCCTCATTTGCGAATGGGAGAAAAAAAGTAATTTCATTTACCCATTCATTTCATGGTCGTACTTCTTTGGCGGTTGCAGTGACTGATAATAAGTCTTTAATAGCGCCAGTGAATGAAACGGACAATGCCGTAATTTTACCTTTTAATGATGTTGAGGCGCTTGAAAACTACTTTACCCAATATGGTGAAGAGGTTTCTTCCGTTATCATTGAAGGGATTCAAGGTGTTGGTGGGGTGAACGTTGCCTCAGATGAATTTCTAAAAGCCATTCGTAATTTGTGCGATAAATTTGGAGCCTATTTTATTGCTGATTCTGTACAATGTGGCTATGGTAGAAGTGGTAAATTCTTTTCTCATAGTTATGCCGGTGTCAAAGCCGATATTTACTCTATGGCAAAAGGAATGGGCAATGGTTTTCCAATCGGTGGTATTATTATTTC
>JBIKPL010000312.1:0-3917 GCA_044357485.1 Cytophagales bacterium | reverse complement strand
AAATTCTAATTAATATAAATCATCTAATTGCATTCTCAGGTATTTTCTCATGGAGAAAACGGTACTGACCAAGCAAATCAATATACCCAAGAGTATCAATGCCCCAAAAAGCGCAAAAACGGGACTGGCATCATGAAGCACCACCAACTCGGGTAAAGCACTGTGCGCATATTGTAAGGTAGAAGCCAATAATATTGCCGCTAATAAACCGCCCAAAAAGCCATGTAAACAGGCACGGAAAATAAACGGTTTTTGAATAAAAAAACCAGTAGCACCCACTAATTGCATGCTTCTGATTAAAAATCGTTGCGAAAACAAGGCTAATTTAATCGTGTTATTAATTAAAAACACCACCGCAATTAGTAATATCAGGGTAAATGAAACCAATATCAATGAAATTAAATTGATGTTTTTGTTGATATCATCAACCATATTCTCCTTATAATCGACCTCGTAAATTAATTTAATAGCTTGTAATTGAGATTGCAATAATTTAAGTTTGGCATTGCTGGCATAATCAGCCGCAACACTTAAAGTAAAAGCATCTCGAAGCGGATTTTCACCCAAAAACTCATGAAAATCTTCACCCGTTTCTTTGATAAATTTTTTGGCTGCTTCTTCTTTTGAAATAAAGGATATTTGGGCAACACCCTCTTTTTTAGCCGTATACACGGCTTGTGTCAACACTTGTTGTAAACTATCTTTTTGAGAAAGTGTAATGTCTTTTTGCAAATAAATGTGCAATTGAATATTCTCTTTCACAATACTCGAAAGTCTGTTAGCATTTATTAACAATAGGCTAAACAAGCCAATAACGTACAGTGCAAGTGTAATACTAAACACTACCGAGAAATAAGGGTAAGACCCTAATTTTTTCCTTTTATATTTTCTTTCTATACTCACCAATAAAAAAAGTTTGGATTACAAATCTAACAATAAATTTGTAATCCAAACTCAGAATGTAAGGTCTATTTTACTTTTTAATCTTAAATCGCAATTCTTTTTGTAGTTTACTTTGCGTAATTCTCATTAAATGGTCCATATTTTCGGTACCATAATGTAATTCATAGAATTCGCCATCATAATACAAGTACAAATTTTTAGTTTGATTTTTATTTAATTCAATCAGTTCATAAGGACCTTTTGAAAAATCGCCCACCAAAACCAATTTATCTGCATAGTATTTATAATGAAACTTATCTTTACTTTTTTCAATATCTACGCTCAATGCCGCAATATTTACAGCACCGATTTGCTCAATTTTACCATTTGGTGTAGTGCCATCGGCATGTTTTTCGACATGATGGTGACTATGTTCCATTGGAATATTTGGTGTCTCTACGTCAATACTGTGGTTCAGGTCTTCAGAAATAGGCAAACTTGATTTTGGGGTATTCGCTTTTTTATGAATCAATTTTTCAAGTTTCCTCGTGGCAACAACTTCTGGTTCAGCAACATGGGTTACTGTTTCTGTTGAAGCTACAGGTTTTTCAATTAGTGGAGCAATCGTTGTACTTTTGTCGGCACTTAATTGCTCAGGGCTCATCAAATAATTGATCCCTAAACCTAACAAGCCTACCATGGCTACCCCTGCGGCAATTTTACCAATTGTCCATTCAAAAGCAGGTTCTATTTTGATTGCATTTAATCTTTGTTTTAGCTCTAAACGTCTTACTTCAAACAACCCCTCTTTGATGGTTTGTTGAAATTCGACCTCGTTTTTTAAGTTTGGATCAGCATTTAATTGCTGTTCAAACTTATCGAGCTCATTGCCATCTAGTTTACCGCGAAGGTAAGCATCAATAGTGTCGATATGGTTAATGTTTTCTGCCATTTGTTTGTTAATCAAAAAAGTCTACACTTGAAAACAGGGATTTAACTTTTTTATCAAGTTCAACTTTACATTTATACTTCTTTGTTTTCGCTGTATCAGCGTTTGCGAAACCCATTCTTTGTGCGATATCCTCCATTGACATTTCGTCAAAATAGAAATAAGTGAGTACTTTTTTACAGGTTTCTCCAAGCTCATTAATGCATCGATGCACAATGGCAATTTTCTCTTGGCGGTCGTGGTCTAAATGTAAAACCGCGTCTTTTTCTTCGTAAGACAAACGCAATTTTCTATCCAGTTCTTTTCGCCAAAGATTTTGACAAATACTGTACAAATAAGTACTAATTTTAGAAGTGAGAACGAGTTCGCCTGTAACGGCTTTCCTCCAAAAAACAATTAAAGCTTCTTGGTATACGTCTTTAGCTTCCTCTTCTGTGCCGCTGTTTTTTAAGATCATGTTTACCATCATTCGATAGTGTTTTTTATACAAGAAATCAACGGCACACTCATCCCCTTTTCTGATACGCTGCAATATCTCTTCGTCGTTCATTAAGGAAATTTTAAAAGCCATATGCTTTATGAGTTTAAATACAAACCATCATAGTTTAGTAACCACTTACGTAAATATATTTTCACAAGTTTTCCACAAACACCATAATTACGCCCCATAGGTTTATAAAATTAAATAAAATCAAAATCTTTCACAAAAACTAAGAAACAATCAATTTACTCAAAATAAGAAACTTAAAATTGAAACGCAAAAAACATATTGAGAATAACAGCACTGGTCAACAGTAAACACTGGTATTAAAATGCACAAAAAAAACTGACAAATTCTACATGATTAATATTATAAATATCATTTAATTCTTAAATTTTAATCCCTATTTTTGAGCAAATACTAGATATTTAAAAACATGAAATTTAAAATTGGTTTTGGCTACGACGTACATCAATTGGTAGAAGGTCGAGAATTATGGTTAGGGGGGATAAAACTTGAAAGCAAACTAGGAGCGCTTGGGCATTCAGATGCCGATGTTTTGATACACGCCATTTGTGATGCCATTTTAGGAGCAGCCAATATGCGTGACATTGGTTACCACTTTTCAAATACCGATAGTCAATGGGAAAACATCGACAGTAAAATTTTACTAAGGAAAGTATGTGCCATGGTGCGTGAAAAAGGTTTTGAAATTGGCAATATTGACAGCTCATTGAGCCTCGAAGCCCCAAAAATAAACCCTCATATTGAGAAAATGCAGCAAGCTCTTTCTGAAGCCATGGCAATTCCTGTTGAGGATATCGCCATTAAAGCAACGACCAACGAAAAATTGGGTTACGTCGGACGTGAAGAAGGCGTAAATGCCTACGCCGTTGCTTTAATTTACAAAAAAATGTAAGCGTTAGTTTTACCTATATATCAACTTTATTAAACCAATCAATCATGAAATCTAAATCAATTTTATTCTTTATTTGCTTCATTATCGGCTTGTCGCTTTACAGTCAAGCCCAAGAACTTAATTTAAAACCCGAAAAGCTTAAACATTCTATTGGATTAGGTGCAGGATTTGCAACTGGTTATGGGCTTTCGTATAGATATACCCCTAAAAACTATGGTATTCAATTTAATTTCGCCCCTTTTAAAAACAAAGAAACCACTAGAATTAGCGCCGGCGTTACTTTTTCTTACGATTTAAAGGAATACAAAAACACCCGCTTGTATTTATACCAAGCCAATCACTTTTATTATAACAATGAAACGACTCAATTTTATGATATGTACAATGCGCCTTATACCCAGAGAACTAAAGAAAATTATTTCAACAATGGCTTAGGATTTGGGTTAGAGATTATGATGTTTGAAAGGGTTGGCCTGAATTTAATGTCGGGCTATGCTTTTTATGATAACTTTAATGGCCTTAATGTAACAGGTGAAGCTTCTATTTACTATAAGTTTTAATTGATTTGATTCAATGCCTGTAGGAAATATGATGAGTAATGGTGTTCACTACTCGTTTTTTGATTTTTAATTCATTCAAATATTACCCACAAATTAAAACTTTTGATTCGATTCATTGGAGTAGTG
>JBIKPL010000311.1:0-3935 GCA_044357485.1 Cytophagales bacterium | reverse complement strand
CTTGTCCCTCACTAGCCCATATCTGCAAGCCCACCAAAACTTACGGGTAAATGCGTTTATTCAATACTACTCATTATTGTTCATAAATCCAATTGGGCTAATGGCGAAACAATTTGGTCAAATATCTTGTAGTACCATGGGTAAAATTTTCGGGGAAGGTCGTCGAGGTTTAGAAGCGCACCGACATTAGCAAGTAGCCTAAATCTGTGCCTGCTACCAACAACTGTGTGGTAAAACGATGTATCAAGGCAATGTGCTGTTGCTTTTTTCTGGATACCCCTAAGTTCTAGGCGGTTCTAAAATAGGCTGAATACGAACAATGGAATATTTTTCCACTTTGCCCTTCAAACAAATTTGGCATTAGGTTTATAGAAGGTAAATGGGTTTACACCAACACTTCTTTGTCTAAAAACAATAGCTTCACCATTTTCTCAATGCCCTCAGCGTCCATGCCACATTCTTTGTGTAATTCAGCTTGTTCACCATGTTCAATGTAGCGATCGGGAATGCCAATACGTTTGATTTGGCCTTTGTAATTTTGATCAGCAGCAAATTCAATAATGGCACTACCAAAACCACCTTGTACACAGCCATCTTCAACGGTAATAATTTTTGAATATTGGCTAAATATAGTAGTAAGCAAAGTGATATCGAGCGGTTTAGCGAAGCGCAGGTCAAAATGTGCAGGTTGAATTCCTGCTGCCTGAAGATTTGCAATGGCTTTCACCACTTGGTTTCCGATATGTCCTAAACTTAAAATAGCGATTCCCTTTCCTTCAGAAATTTGTCTGCCTTCTCCGATTTGTATGGCTTCAAATGGTGTTCTCCATACAGGCATTACCCCTTCTCCACGAGGATAACGGATAGCAATTGGCCCCACATTGCTGGCTTGTGCCGTATACATCATGTTGCGCAACTCCTGCTCGTTCATGGGAGAAGCCACAATCATATTGGGCAAGCAACGCATGTACGCAATATCAAAAGCACCATGATGGGTTGGTCCATCTGCACCCGCAATACCAGCACGGTCTAGGCAAAAAATAACATGTAAATTTTGTAAGGCTACATCATGCATTACCTGATCATAGGCGCGTTGCATGAAACTAGAATAAATATTGCAAAAAGGGATTAGACCTTGAGTGGCCAATCCTGCTGAAAAAGTAACCGCATGTTGCTCGGCAATACCTACATCAATAGCCCTGTCAGGCATGGCTTCCATCATAATATTGAGGGAACTTCCAGAAGGCATGGCCGGTGTAATGCCCATGATTTTGTCATTCAGTTTGGCCAATTCCAAAATAGTATGACCAAATACATCTTGGTATTTGGGCGCTTGTGGCGTATCGTAAACTTTTTTCTGGATTACACCCGTAATTTTATCAAATTTTCCGGGCGCATGCCATAAGGTTTGGTCTTTTTCTGCCAAAGGAAAGCCTTTTCCTTTTTTGGTAATTACATGCAGTAATTTAGGCCCAGGTATAGCTTTCAAATCATTTAATAAGCTAATCAAATGATTCACATCATGACCATCAACGGGGCCAAAATACCTGATATTTAAACCTTCAAATAAATTGCTTTGTTTTAAAAGGGAGGCTTTCATGCCGGCTTCAATTTTAGAAGCCAAACGTTGCGCTTTGGGGCCAAACTTGGAGAGTTTTCCAAGCGTTTTCCAAATCTCATCCCTGAATTTATTGTAGGTTTTGGAGGTCGTAATGTCGACTAAATAATCTTTTAAAGCGCCCACATTGGGATCTATGGCGTGGCAATTATCATTCAAAATAATCAGCACATTAGAATTAGATATCCCTGCATGGTTTAAGGCTTCAAATGCCATCCCCGCCGTCATGGATCCATCTCCAATTACGGCAATGTGATGTTTGTCAGTAATGTTTTGATATTTGGAGGCCACAGCCATACCCAAAGCCGCTGAAATGGAAGTAGAAGAATGGCCTACGCCAAAGGTATCATATTCACTTTCGGAGCGTTTTGGGAAACCTGACAAACCACCATAAACCCTGTTGGTGTGAAAATTTTCTCTTCTGCCCGTTAAAATTTTATGGCCGTATGCTTGATGACCAACGTCCCAAACCAATTGGTCATAAGGCGTATTAAAAGCGTAATGTAGGGCAACGGTAAGTTCAACGACACCAAGACTGGCAGAAAAGTGGCCACCATAAACAGAAACAGTGTCGATGATAAATTGCCTTAATTCATTGCATACTTGCGCCATTTCGGTCACAGATAATTTTCTGAGATCCTCAGGGGTATAAATTTGAGCTAGTAAATCGCCTGGTTGTATTTGCATTGTATGGTAGTCATTGGCATATAAAAAGAAAATTTAACATTAAATATGCTATAAATCAATAGCTTACTAAATATTTTCATTCAAATGATCCCTATATGGATTGCAATTTAATGCATTTGATGAAGATATTTTAACAAATAGGACTGAATTTGTTAAGAATAAAAAAATATCAAATATTTCGAAGGTGATAGACTGATGAATAGGTATTTTCCATTAATTTATTCCTCATAAACGCGTATTTTTTTCCAGTTTATGCCATGTTTTTTTGACATCCACAAGCTTTCTTTGCTAATATTTGGCATGCAATTCCAATACCCCAATTTTACCGGAAATTTAGGTCATAATTTTAAGCGTCAATAGTTGACCCAATAATAGGCTATTTCATCAACATTATATTGCCTCCCCCCAAATGCCTACAGCCATTTGTTGCTGACATTGGCATTTAAAATACGAATCTTTATATAAGAAATATTGGTTTCATATAGCTTTCGTTAAGCCATTTAATTTGTATAAAATAATTATATGAAATTTATTGAAAGATATTTATTAATATTGAAAGATAAAATTGTATATTTGTGTTATAAATTATTGTGTTTAACATTTCAAATAATTTTAAAGTTACATTATGGTCTTTAAAAGTATACATGTTAATTAAAATGAAAGATTATGAAACCATTATTTAAACAAAAGACAAAATTCGAAATAATTTATGCCTTAATTATTTCAGTTTTTATTGCTTCATCACAAATAGTTTTTGCGGGAGCAGTAAAGACAATTATAAAAGATGATGCTCAAAAAGCCTCTTTAAGAAAGGGAGCAATCAAAGGATGTTCACCTTTTGATTTGGGTCCGGATACGGTCTATTTTTGCCAAGGATCGGCCATCAATAAAACCTTAACAGGTCCTGCCAATAAAGTCTATCAATGGAGCACTGGTGAATCTACACAAAGCATCATTGTGAAAGATACAGGTACCTACACTTTACAAACGATAGAATATGGTACTGGGAATTTAATTTCCAATGGAGATTTTAGCCAAGGTAATTCGGGTTTTACTACAGGCTATATTTATACCCCTGGCATAGAGTTTCCAGGAGGAGGAGGTAGGTACGATATTGTAACCAATGGCACTGCAAACATCAGTTGGGCCGAACAGTTTACTGACCATACCACAGGAAGTGGTAAATATATGTTTATTGATGGCAATAGTACCGCAGGCATCAAAGTTTGGCAACAAAACATTACCGTGACACCCAATACCGACTATGTATTTTATGCTTGGGTGCGCAATTTAAGTCCTGCAGGGGATATTAACCCAGAACTCAATTTCGATATTAATGGAAACAATATTGGTGGCATATATAAAGTATTGGCCAATCCTGATCCAAATGCCAAAAAATGGAACCAGTTTTATACCACTTGGAATTCAGGAGCAAACACTTCCATTACCATTTCCATTGAAGACAACATCGTAACGCCAAGGTACAACGATTTTGCGATTGATGATATTTCTTTTAGTACCCTCACTTGCACTACTACAGATTCAGTGGTCATTACTTATAAACCAGGTGTGCCACCAACCATTACCGTCAATAGTCCAACAGCCATTTGTAAGGGTGATTCCGTACAAA
>JBIKPL010000069.1:0-10517 GCA_044357485.1 Cytophagales bacterium | reverse complement strand
TTTGTTGGTGTTTAGCCTTCAACAAAGTTAAAATCACATACCAAATCTCAACAAGGCGTCACCAACAAATGGATGTGTTTAATCAATGTTTAGCCTTAAATTCTAACATTTGTTGGTGAAGAACACCAACAAAGGCAGGAAGAATTCCTATCCGAATAGTAAAGTGTCGGATTAAAAATCCTTCGATAGGGCTTCCGAATTACAAATTCGGAAGAGCAAATTCGGAAGAGCAGAATGGCTTAACCGGATCCAAAAATGATCTTGGATTTGGCATTGAATCTTGGAAAGCACAGTTATCTATGAGTAATGGTATGTTAAATTTAGCTAATCTTACAGGTGGAACTGAAGCTGCCTGGACAAGCAATTGTGGTGGCTTCGATTATTCAATTTACGGAGGCATAGAAATCAAGGCAAAGGCATCTGTAAATACAACGGCTATTGTTAGACTTGGTCAATACAATAAAACAATCCTAAACTTAAGCCCCAATTTTCAAACATTCTGGCTACCATGGTCTTTTTTTGCTTTGGATGGCAAAGCCGTAAATTACTTAAGCATTGGAGAATTTAGTCCAAGCAGTGCGACATTGACATTAGCTCAAATCAGTTTCGGGAATAGCACTTCTGCAAACAAAATTTCAGATTCGGATTTAATTACAGATGCACCAGCATGCATTGAAAACAAATTAGAGATTTATCCAAATCCAATTCAAAACAGTTTTGTCATGAAACTTTGTTTGAAAAAAGAATCACTTGTAAGCATCGCGTTTTTTTCCATGAATGGGAACATGGTAATGTCAGCACTTTCGGTTTTACTTCCATCGGGCGAAAACATTCAAAATATTGACACGAGCAATATTGAAGCGGGTATGTATTACATGAGGGTTTCAACAATAGATAGTATAATATTAAAAAAAGTTTTCAAATTGAATTAATTCAAAAGCACTTTCATTATATAGCGATATCAACAATGGCATGGAGTGTAACTCCATGCCATTGTTTTACTAAAAATTAGCCGTTAAAGTCAGTAAAGCCCTTCTTCCAGGCATTCTCATGTCCATCATTTTACCACCTTCTGCAGGTTGGTACCATTTACTATCTAATAAATTTCTACATTGAATTTCAAATCCAATAGTAGGGGTAATGGGGAATAAGAAGTTTAAATCAATGGTATTATAGCCATCAATAATACTTTTACCATATTCTTTTTTAGAAACATAGTAGCCCCAAATCTCTCTGCATACAAGCGTAGAGACCATTTTAAATTTGCCTGGAAGCGTATAACTTGCCGTTACATTCGTTTTTTGAGTGGGTACTTTCACAAATTGTAAGGAGTCGTTTAATTTCGCTTGTGCCATTGAGTGGTTTGCCGTTATAAATACTTGAGCACTTGGGGCATATTTAACCTCCCCTTCTCCACCAATTGAAGTATAACCGCCATGAATATTTCCAAACACATTAGGCGCTTGAGAAACACCTTTCCTATCAATATAGGTGTATTTTACACCATCAAGTGCATTTAAAGTGATATTATAAAACCCTGAGAATGAAAGGCTAATTTTTTCTGTGGTAAAATTTGTTCCCGCTTCAAGTGTACGAATAATTTCAGCCCCAACATCTTTGATACCACTTGGGTCACCACCATTGTCAATCACTTCTTTTTTAATTGCTGCATTTGTACCCAACTCTTTAATCCCTGGAGCTCTAAAAGCTTGGCCATACAATACTTTCACATTAAGGTTATCTGTAATTTTCTGTACCAAACCCAATCGAGGAGACAACTGTTGGTATTTATTGGTAGGTGTTATCCCTATATCTTCCCTTAAACCAACGGTCACCAATAAACCTTTTAAGAAATCAATTTCTCCTTGGTATTGGGCATAGGCAGCATAAGTATGAAACCAATCTGTTCCCACATATTTGTTATTATATTTATAAATATTACTATTATTAATCGTTGAATTGGGTGAAGCAGCAGAAAATTCATACGAACTTGGGGACGACAACTCTCTTCTTGAATCATAATTAATACCTGCTATAATATTCGCATGTTGATTTAGTTTATAATTACCCTCCACCAATCCTTCCACATTGCTATACTTATAATCATAACCAGTAGAGGTTGTCACAGAAATGGGGTTTCCAAAAGCATCAAATAAGTAGAGTGTTTTAGGACTCACATTTTTAAGTGTATCGTATTTATTCCATGTAGCATCAAAAGTACTTCTTTCTTTAGCGTAGTTATATTTAAGATAAGAAGAAATAGACAAACGGGTATTCAATTCTCTTTTGAATTTCAAATACGGAATTGCTTCTTCCCATTGCACATCA
This sequence comes from Cytophagales bacterium, assembly GCA_044357485.1. Classification (GTDB taxonomy): domain Bacteria; phylum Bacteroidota; class Bacteroidia; order Cytophagales; family UBA9547; genus CALPQG02. Next base: position 8,189 of record JBIKPL010000069.1, on the reverse strand, counting down.
TTGTTGGGAGAAGTTTGGTTATTCCAAAACTCCCCGCCATGACTAGTTTTGTTAAAATAAATCAAACCAGCCCCCAAACCGCGTAATTTCCCGTCGGTAATGGTATGGTTTAAATAAGTAAAATGTGTAACAGCATCATCAAAATTCAATCTACCATCAGTATTTCTCAAGGAGTCAACAGCCCCTAATCTTAAAACACTGGCATCACGACCATAATAACCCGCATTGATATTGGTAATTCCATATTCATTTTTATGTGATACCGTTGCCATGGCCCTGCGTTCAAAATTATAGGTTCCCATCGATACCTTAAATGAGCCTTCTGTTCCAAACGATTTTAATTCTTTTGATTTTGCATTGATTACCCCATAAAAGGCACCTGTACCATAGAGTGCAGAACCAGGCCCCCTCATAAACTCTATAGTATTAGCAAACAACAAAGGCACTTGATTATCAACAGGGGCCGAATTTGCGCGAACATGATTGATTGGAATACCATCAATCAAAAACAAATGTTTATTGTTATTCCATGACCCCGCTTTTAAACCTCTCGTCTCTAAGGTTTGCTCTCCATAAGCGGTATAAGCACTAAATCCAGGGGTTATATTAGACAAATCGGCGACACTATAATACCCCAAACGTTGAATATCTTTTGAAGAATAAGCTGTAATCATACCTGGTGCATCCGCAATTTTCTCTTCTTTTTTAGAGGAAACCGTAACTTTCATGTTCATTAAATCTTCTAAAGAAAATGCTAAGACATCTGTTACGATTGAATCTACTGCTTGGGCTTTTACTTGTTCAATTGTAAGACTACCCAAACCTAAAAAGCAGAGACTTATACAGATTAGTTTATTTTTAATCATAATTGATAAGGGCGTGTCAAAGTATTGAATGTGGATTTTGTTTCGGAATATGTAATATAAGTTTTTAAAAAACAATTCTATCTCTAACCATGGTACAAAAAAATGAAGATGATGCGAATAAAAAAACAGCAATACTACCCATCCCATCAACTATATTCATTTACAACCCAATAGTTGACGGTAAGCGTAATGGCTGTATCGCAATAGCAGTAAAATTTAAAGAGTCAAAATTAGCAAAAAAAGCACTTCATTAAATACCTCACCATGGTGCCCTTAAACTACGATCACCTTCAATTACGATAAACGGCTATCATAACCCAACCGAAAAATTTATTTTGTTCTCCATGTTTTCAGTTCGGTTTCTAATGCTTCAATTTTATGTGCATACTCATTTTCGGTGCTCAATTGGGTAGAGATGTCGGTTACAAAATACATATTGGCTTTTACACCATTAATACCCATTTTATTTACTACTATTTCACAAGGAAGACTCGTCCCATTTTTTTGTTTCATTGTATGACGAAAAGGTTTTCCCATACTTAATTTTTCAATCAGTAAAAAGTTATTGATATTCATTCCTATCAACTCTTTCATGGCATATCCCATCATTATAGATGTTCCTTCATTGGCCATTAAAATTTCACCTTCTTCTGTCGATAAAAATATGGCAGATTCTATACCATTCAAAATAGCCAACACTTGTTGTTCTTTTTGCAAAGCTTTTTGTTGTTCTTTGAGTACTTCCTCTTTCAAAACAGTTAACTCCTCCGTTTTTTGAATAACTTCTGCCTCCATGGTTTCTTTTAGCTGCTTCATTTCATTTTCGTTACGGCTAAGTTCTTCTTGTATGGCTGCAATTTCTAGGTAACTTTTCTTCATGTCATTCTCTTTCAACAACAACTCTTCTGACTGAATACTAGCATCTTGCAACAATTTTCTAGTATCTTTATTAATATTTTCGGCAACAATAATAGCACCTACTTGAATACAAAGTCTTTCTACAAAATGAATTTCATGTTCTTTGAATTTATTAAATGACGCCAGTTCAATTACACCAACAATAATATCGTTGTATTGTAAAGGCACAATCAAAATATTTCGAGGCAAAGATTGCCCTAAACCAGAAGTAATTTTAACATATTCTTCCGGAATTTCAGTCATAAAAATCGTCTCATTGTCTATAAATGACTGTCCAACAAGACCTTCTCCATACACATAATGACCGTCTTCTCGTTTAAGAATAATTTTTTTCTCCAAAAACTTTTGTTTATCGTAAGCAAAAGAAGCCATTAAATCCAGGCTTTCTTCTTCGTTTTCTTTGGTGTAGACAAACAATCCCCCTTGATTCGCATTCAAATACCTACATAAATTTGAAATAACAATAAAAGAAATCGTTTCTAGCGTCTCATTTTCAGTTCTCAACAGATCACCAAATTTGGCTAATCCAGCAGCCATCCAATTTTGTTGGGCATCTTTTTCAGCAATTTCTCTCAGACTTTCTTTCATAGAGATCATAGCTTTACTCAACTCATCCTCTTCAGATTTAGGCCTAAATTCAAAATCAAAATTTTTATTGCCAATTTCAGTCGCTAAAGTCATCAATTCAGCATAAGTTTGGTTTATAGCGGTAGATGCTTCAGCTAAAGTCTTAAGTTCTTGATCAGTTGTATGAATGGCTTTAGATTTCACAACCTTGCCTATAGAAAGTGAACGGGTTAAATTTATGATATGCTGTAAATTACCAAAGGCAAAGTTGAATTTTATAAAAAAAAGTACCGTTAAAACCCCTGCCCCAATGACATAAATAATTAAAACAAGTGATAACCAATTAAAACTAGTCATATACAACAAACCAGCGATAACCACTACCGACAATAAATTAATTAATGTTGCTAAAACAACCTGATTTTTAAAAGTTATAGTTTTCATATTTATTCAAGAGATTAATGAAATGTGTTACCTACCAATTAGAATTTGAAGAAACTTTTGGGTTAATGCTATTTATAAGTTCCGGCTTTAAACGTAAATTTATCATACTGCTGCTCAACGGAAACAGCCCCTATCCATAAGATTTATCTCCTATTAAAACTAATTCCGAACGATAAAAATATACATATTGAGCCAATCCTAAAAAAACACCAATCAATTTTATACTCAACAAAGAATCGGAAGTTAAAGACTCTCTCACCATTGCACTTATCTTACCTAAGATGTATTCCAAGCAAGGTTCCTTGTAAAAGATCAATAAATCTTTCTTTTCCGTGGAGGAATAAAAAACTGTAAAATCTTTAGCAAAACTCATCTAATTAATATTTAATAATCATTACTTTTTCGTTTACGACAATATTTTTTTATAGTTTCACTCCAATAAAAGTAATATCATCTCTTTGCTCCTCTTTTGCTTGATGCAAATCTAAAGCTGTTTCAACGGCACTATTTTGGGTCTTCTAAATTTAATTGGAAACATGATGAGTAATTTGACACTCTTTTTGTATACCAAATTTAGATCGATTAGTCGCATGCTGATTAATAAATCTATCTGTACTAAGATAGCGCAAACTATTTTTAGACAACACCAACACATGATTGGTAAATGCTACAGTACGATTTTTGTGTATGGCTCCCTCTATACTTTCTCGATCACCTTTCACGTCAAGAATTTGATTTACATTTGCCATGACGTACAATAGCGACCTCTTCGCGCCACAAATGAATAGCAAGTTGACTAACCTTCAATGGCGACCACTAACATCAAATCATCTAATACAACTGAAGCATATTGGGCAAGCAAACCATCTCTTAAAAAAATTTCACCTGAAGTTGTTGAAAATTGTTGTACCCGAATATCTTGTTTAAATGACACCCCACGTTCACCATTTAATTTAAACATTGCTTCCTTGGCACACCAAATTTGGGTTAAATCAAACTCATTTTCATGATTTTTCAATTCTAGCGTCGACATAAACTTATGCTTTACCCTGCTTATTTTACCTGAAAAAGCCTCAATATCAACCCCTATCCTTTTACTTTGATGCAGCGCGCAAACCACAATTTGCTTGGTATGCGCAACTGACAATTGCATATCAGCCCCCAGCAAAAAAGGCTTACCGTGAACATCTTTATAAACCCCTAGGTATTGCTGCCCTAAAATTGATTGAAGTACAAATTGCCAACCTAAAGTAAGCCTAAAATGTCGCTCAATAAAATTCAATCCATTTGTTTTATCTAGGCAATGCAAGGCATTAGCAATCTCATGATCAGACTCTAACAAATCCCATACGATAAGCCTAGTACCTAATAATTCTATTTCTTTTAATAAAGGCATACCTCAATTTACACAACTCAAAATCAAAGATACATTTTAAAAGGATATTTCAGAAAGACTTTAATGAATTGTAAAACTTTGCTATATATTTGTAAACATTAGAAACAATAAAAATACAAATGTCAACGATAGAAGTCACTAAAATTGCCACCTATTCAGGGCACAAAGACTGTATTTATACCATAGTACAAGGCATTAATCCAAGTCAGTTTTTTACTGGCGATGGAAATGGAATGGTCGTGAGTTGGGATCTCCAAAAACCTGATGAAGGAAAAGTTTTTGCTCAAGTAGCCCATTCTATCTATGCACTTTGTGTTGATGAAAATACCAATACCTTAATTATTGGTGAAAACACGATGGGTTTGCACATTATCGATTTAATAGACCAACAACAAACTAAATCGTTAAAAATAACAGACGGAAATATATTTGACATCTTAACAACCGAAAAAACAATTATCGTGGCATGTGGTGACGGTAAAATAATTATACTAGACAAATTTACCCACAGCATTTTAAAAACAATACACGAATCTGACAAAAGTGCTAGGTGTATAGCCATTAAAGAACGCACCTTAATGGTTGGGTATAGCGACCATAAGATACGAGTCTTTAATCTTGACACGTTCGAATCTCAAGCCATTCTTGAAGCACATCAAAATTCGGTATTTTCCATTTGCTTTAATAAAGGCAACAATCATTTTTTAAGTACAGGAAGAGACGCACAGCTAAAAATATGGCACAAAGACGACACCTTTCAAATTCATCAAACCATAGTTGCACACCTATTTGCCATTAACCATATTTGTTTTCATCCTGAAGGAAATCTATTTGCGACATGCAGTATGGATAAAACAATAAAAATATGGGATGCGCACAATTATCAACTCTTAAAAGTGATTGACAAGTCACGACATGCCGGCCATGGCACCTCTATTAACAAATTAATGTGGACAACTTTCGAAAACACCCTAATTTCTGTGAGTGACGACAAAAACATATCTGTCTGGAAGTTAGACCTTAAAATAAAAAACATAAAGTAATACTTAATATATTGAAACTATTTATGTAGCTTTGAAGTAAATAGCTAAAAAAAAAAGAATTTTAATTCAAACATACTCAATTCAAATGATTATTGCACCACTAGAAATTCGCCAAAAAACTTTCCTAAGAGGCTTCAGAGGTTACGAAAAAGAAGAAGTAGATGCATTTTTAAACTCATTATCCCAAGAATGGGAAAAGATGATTGAGATGAATAAAGATTTAAAACGCAAACTAGAACAAGCTGAAAATGAAAGCCAAAAATTAAAAGCGGTAGAATCATCTTTGTTCAGAACGTTAAAAACAGCAGAAGATGCCAGTACTAGCATTATTGCTCAAGCAGAACAAAATGCCACACAACTCATAGAACATTCTGAAAGTGTTGCATTGTCGATGAAAAACGAGGCAATTCAAAAATCAGAAGAAATCATTGCTGAGGCAGAAATGAGATCTAAAAGTGCCCTTAGCAATTTAGATGTTAAAGTAGCTGGATTAAAATCTGAAGTGAAGGAGCTTGAAACAATCAAAAACAAATTGGTTACTGAACTCACAAAAGTAGCACAAAACACTTTAGATAGAATTACTAAAATCACGCCAAAAAATACCGCTATCGTAGAAGAAACCGTTTCTGAAATTGAATTTACGATACCAGAAGCACCTGAAAAATCAGCGATTGAAATCATTGCTGATGCAAAACCAGAGAACCGCGAAGTGAAAGAAATTATTCCCCCCTTGGTGGCACCAGTACCAGAGAAAGAAATTTACAATCCAAAAACAAGCGCTCCTAAACACGAAAAAACAGTTGCAGAAGTTGCCTTTGTTGACAATATCGACAACGACAACGAAGTACGAAAAACTACCAGTGTTGTAGAAGAAGACATTTCATTTTTTGACATGATTAAATAAGCAACAATGAAAGCTGTAATAGAACTGTTAGGATTAGATTTTTATAGTTATCACGGCTTTTATGAGGAAGAGCGAAAGATTGGAAACCGATATACAATTGATATCAAGGTAATGACCAATCTTTCACTCGATTCCGAAATTTCATTAGCAAACACAATCAATTACGAATCCCTAGCCACCATTGCCAAAGAAGTCAATGCGACTCCCACATCACTTTTAGAAGAGGTAGCGCTCGGTATAGCAAAAAAAATATTAATGGCGTTCAATATTGCCTCAGAAGTAAGCATTTCTGTGAGTAAACACAACCCTCCAATAGGTATTATTTGTGAACGGTCAAAAGTAAGCATAACCCTAAGCCAATTGGAATTGTCAAACTAAAAGGAAATAGGGATTAAGGATTTGTTGATCTATTGTTTTTCTATACCAATAAGCATAACTCAGCGTAACAAAATGTTACAGCAAAAATTGTTTCACTTCCTGTAAAGCCCCATTATAGCCAATTAAAACTTCTTCAAGTAAAACAGTAATTTTATCTATTGAAACATTTTCTTTAGCGCCCAATTCAATCGAAACCAATTGTTCGGTTGATGAAATACCAAAATACCTAAAAGTAGCTTTTAACTTATGCGCTGAAGCAATTACAGCAGGATAATTATGTGCATTTACAGCTTCAACCAAATTTTCTATATCCTTAGGAGAAACAGTTAAAAACTCACTAATGATCTCATGTAAAGTATCTTCATCATCGCCAATGATATCAACCAAACTGGTAAAATCGATAAAAGCATATTTTTTTGACAAATCAATCGACATCCTACAGGTATTTTAACAGTTATAAAAACAATAGTTATACAAGTTGTATTTTATCCAATACTCAACAAACTATCCAACGAAGCTTTATTAATTGGCTTAGGAATAAATTTAAGCACATTTTTATTTAATGATATTCGCTGCAATTGATCTTGTGACAACATAGAACCAGACATGAAAACAATCTTAATTTTCCCAACCACTGTTGATGGCAATTTCTCAAATGCATCTAAAAATTCAAAACCATTCATGTCAGGCATCATCATATCTACAAAAATTAATGAGGGAAGAACACTAACTTCTGAACCTAAAAAATCTATGGTTTTAGAAGCACTATTCTGAACTAACACTGTTTCCGCAAAACCTTCCTTCTCTATTATTTTTTTATTTAAAATAGCGTCAATCTTGTTGTCATCAACAATCATTACGGTATTATATTTTAAATTATTTTCCATGTCAAATTCTATTTTCTATAATGAAGCGTAAATTTAAGTATAATTACTTAGGCGATTTTACGTTTAAAGTTTGGTATAGGTTTTTGTTTGGGGGTCTAAATTACTAAAAAATTTAGTATGCTCCCTAGGCAACACATCATAATATCCAATAATTAATATTCCATTAGGATTTAAGGCATTATAAAATTTCTCTAACACCTTCATTTTAAGTGCCTCGTCAAAATAGATCATCACATTTCTACAGAAAATAATATCAAATTTTTGAGTAACCTCGTCTTTAACCAAATTATGTTGTTGAAAGCTAATATTACTAAACCTCACTTTGGCATTAAATTTCATTGTTTCATTATCCAAAGTATAATAATTCGCTAATGATGGTTTTTTACCTTTTGCAGCCAGGTAATTGGTATTGTAATTTTTTTCATAATAGGTAGAAAAAGTACCTTCTTCTGTATTTTTTATGGATTGGCTATTTAAATCGGTTGCCCAAATTTTTGTTTTTTGCATCAAAAATTCTTCGGTCAAAAGAATCCCCATAGAATAGACTTCTTCTCCAGTAGAACAGCCAGCGTGCCATATACTTATTTCATTTTGTTGTTTAAACCTAGGAAGAAATTCCTCCCTCATTTTAATCCAGAAATCGGGATTGCGAAACATCTCTGTGAGCCCAACCGTAATCTCATCAATAAAAGTATAAATGAAGTCTTTTTCCCCCATAAATTTACGCCATAACCCCATGGAGTTTTCAAGCTTAAACCTATCAATAATTCTCGCAACCCTGCGCTT
>JBIKPL010000310.1:0-3948 GCA_044357485.1 Cytophagales bacterium | reverse complement strand
AAAAATGAGCTCAAACAAAGCCTCTCCCGCTAACGCAAAGCGAATTAGCCAATCATTTCAATTAAATGGAGTGGCCATTGTAGCATCATAATTTTAAGTAGTGTCTCTGCTGAAAAATAGTTTATTTGTTGATTTTTAGAGATTTAAATTATTGCTTTAACCGTTTAAATGCAAGGGTATTTTATTTCATTAAAGTGGTGCACTAGTTTGATTTAAATAGCATAGATAAGCTATTCATTTCCTAGGGCGTTCCCTTCGGTCGCGTGATCGGCACTCGCTTTTTTTCTTGTGGTCAAATCATAGCGTATTAAAAGATTACCTCAACCCACAAGAAAAATGAGCTCAAACAAAGCCTCTCCCGCTAACGCAAAGCGAATTAGCCAATCATTTCAATTAAATGGAGTGGCCATTGTAGCATCATAATTATAAGTGTATTTGCTAAAAATGATTTACAAATGATGTGAATTAAGTTTTGCAGCAGACCCTATTTAAGTATTCTTATCTGATTTCTATTTTAGCCCTGTCGTATATTATGGTATTCGTGCCACAACTATAGCCTGAAATGCAGTTTTACTTGTGACACGAATTTTGTATTTCCCCTTAATTGACTGAAATTTTGTTTCTATTAGGGCTATATTGTTGAATTGAAAATTAGCCTTTATCGCTCATATAGGTTCAGTAGCGGCTTTATTTTGTCTTTTTAGATACCAAAGAGTCTTTTTCTGTTTGGCAGCATTTGCCTTCTTTTCCTTCTCGATGGTCATCATAAATCATCATGTGTTTACCCATTTCGGCATGCTCCATTTCTTTGTTACAGTGACATCGATTGCCTTTGTTCCACATGTTATGGTCATTCCATTGTTGACATTGTCCTGACATCATACAACAATGAAAGGTAATGAGGAGGGAAATGCCAATCATTAAACAAAACGAAACCACCATGATAAACACCGCGATGATTTTGTGAAATGTTTGGAGGTTTTCTTTTTGCGTTTGCTGAAATAACCAAAGACCTGCACTTAGTGAAAGTAATGAGATGGCGGTGGCGATTATCATAAAAGTTAAATTCATTGTAGTAAAATTAAGAAGTTGAAAATTATTGAATACAAATAATCGTAAAACCACTCACTTATTTCTTCAATATGCCTTGTGGCTAGTGTTTTTACAGTATTGAAATTTGAAAAAATAAGTTTACAATTGAATTATTTGATGGTGTAAAATTGTAGGTTTAACAGCGATTAAACTAGGCTATAAATCAGTATGTAGGGTGATTTATATCAAGATTAATTCATTGCTTAATAAGCGTTTTTAAACTCAATAAGGAATCTATTTCAAAATGAATGTCGGCTTGGTGCATTGTTTTTTCAGGGTTAAAATAAACCGCTTGAATACCCGCATTCATGGCACCTAAAATGTCTGCATCAAGTGTGTCTCCAATCATTAAACAATGCGAGGGAATAGTTTGTAAGTGTTGAAGTACATGGTCATAAAATGCTTTTGTTGGTTTTTTTGCCCCGATTACATCGGCAGTGAAAACGGTTTTGAAATAGTGGGCTATGCCTGATGTCGCAATTTTAATGGCTTGGATTTCGGCAAAGCCATTACTCAAAATGTGCAAGGTATGACTTTGAGCAAAATGGGCCAACACATCTAGTGCATGGGGGAATAAATGTCCTTTTTGTGGACAAATAGCAATGTATTCCTCGTTGAAAGTGGGAGGGATGTGTTTAATGTCTATCCCAAGATTGCTGAAGGTTTGTGCTAAGCGGAGTGTTCTGAGTTCGTATTTGTCTATTTTGTTGTGGTTAAATAGCTCCCATAAATCACGGTTTACGCGATGGTATTGGTTCGTAAATGAGGCCAACTCCATTTGATGAAGTGCTTCAAAACGGTGTTTTTCAAACAAATAAGCAAGTGTTTCTGACGAGTTTTTATCAAAATCCCAAAGGGTATGGTCGAGGTCAAAAAACAGGTGTTTGATGTCTTTCATTTTGTGTTGAATTAAAAATGAAGACGTAATCGGTCTACCACTAGGCCATTGACAATATGGCTTTCCACAATTTCGGCTACATCGTCTACACTCACCTTTCCATAAAATATACCATCAGGATATACGACCAAGGCAGGCCCTTCGCTACATACATCCAAACAGCCTGATTTTTGTGCCCTAACTGCTGTTTGTAAGCCTTGTATGGCCAATTGTTTTTGAAATGCTTTCACTAAATGCATACCACATGCTTCTCCACAGCTTTCTTTGCCATTGCTACGTTCATTGGTACATACAAAAATGTGTTTTTTGAATTTCATCTTTCTTTAAATTATGGAATTTTGTTGGCAATGCTTATGGAATGATTTACCCCAATACACAAGCCCAATTATTCATCGTTTTAGTATACCAGACACCAGTTATTGGGTGATTCGGTGTTGTCGTGGATCATTATTGGTCCACTTTCTCGTTGTGATTTTATAGGCAACCAATTCTCTATTAGAAAACAAAACCCTGTAGTTTTCAAGGTCTTGCACCATGGTTTGGTCTTTTTCTAAGTATTTAAATATTTGTTCTACTACGTCCAGTACTTCTTCTTTGATATAGTAAAAGGTCCACATGTCTTCTTTTCGCAAGCGAACTAATCCTGCATTTTTAAGATTATTCATGTGGCGTGATGTCTTTGTTTGCGTAAAGTCAAGAATCAATTCTATATCGGTGCCACAAAGTTCTTTGTTGTGTAGCAACAAATTCATGATCCTGATTCTTGATTCATCGCTCATGGCTTTGAATACTTGTTGCCCAAATTGAAGACTAAAGTTTTTTAACCTCATGTGTATGTTGATTATTGAGTAGTCAAATATAATTTTTTTATTTGGGTAATCTATGTAAGATTTGTTTTATGAAATAATAGAATAACCAATAAATGCTTAACTTAGGCGCACCATAAAGCTTATGATAAAATATAAATACATATTCATCCTACTGGCCATTTTATTCATGCACTTTCATGTAAAGGCTCAAGGCAAAGACAAAGTAATACAATTGTCTGGTTTAGTCGTGTGTAATGATAGTTTGTATGGCGTTTTTGGTGCTCATTTATATGTGCCCAAAACAGGGAGAGGTACCTCTACCAATGGGGTTGGTTTTTTTTCTATGCCCGTAGTAGAGGGCGATAGTTTGGTGATTACTGCCATTGGCTATAAACAACAAACCTTTAAAGTGCCGCACGGGCTAGAAGATAAAGTGTCTTTGATGATTGATTTGAAACAAGACACGTTGTTACAGCCAGTCATTGATGTTTTTCCTTATTATACAGAGGAACTTTTTAAACAAGCTTTTCTCGCCCTTAAATTGCCTGACCAACAATACCAATCGTTGAACTACAATCTGAGTGATCGGGTGATGGCAACGCTTTATGCCAAATCAGAAATGGATGGCAGCATGAATCACAAGTATTTTATGCAACAACAAGCCTATAAACAAGAAACACGTTTTCAGGCGCCTAGTATTTCATTGTTAAATCCTTTTGCTTGGGCTCAATTTATACAGTCGGTGAAACGAGGTGATTTTAAGAAAAAGAAATACAAAGACGAACAATAACCTGGTCAGCCTCGGCAGACACGCCCTAACTTTTACCCTACTAAATCCTGTTTTTTTAGCACCTTATACGATGTCTTGGTTTTATATTTAGGAGCTGCTGAAAAACAGTTTATTTGTTGATTTTTAGAGATTTAAGCCATTGCTTTAACCGTTTAAATGGCTCACTTGTATATTGTGGGGAGTAAGCTATCTTTGCTGAAACGATATTAGCTTGGAATCAGAATATTTATCACATATTTTCCCTAAAGGTTTATTAGAGCACTTTAAGGTTACTGCATTTATTGAACTAGAAAACACAGTTGAAAAAACTATGTTTTATGAAATTCATTTAGAAGAAAACAATAAGATTTTAGGTGATT
>JBIKPL010000308.1:0-3969 GCA_044357485.1 Cytophagales bacterium | reverse complement strand
ATTCAGCACCTCGACTACCTTTAATTGTATCGTTTTGGTGGAGAATTGAGGTATTAAGGTTATTTTTACTCAAAATATATATTGTTTATGCCAACTGCCACTATTGCCCAAATCAAAAAACAACTGCACGACCAAACACCAGCACAATTGTTGGCCTTATGCTTGGCATTGGCGAAGTATAAAAAAGAAAATAAAGAAGTGTTGGCTTATTTGCTTTTTCAAGCCCATGATGAATCCAATTATATCCAACAAGTGAAGGCAGAAGTTGCCCTACTTTTTGAAGACATCAATCAAAATAGCACCTTTTTTATTAAAAAGAGCCTGCGTAAAATAGTAAGAGTGGTACATAAATACAGCAAGTTTTCGGGTAAACCGGTAACTGCGATAGAGCTGATGCTGTTTTTTTGTAGCCAATTAAAGCATTCGGACATAGACTATCGCTCCACGCTTGCCATAGCGGCTATTTATCAACAGCAACTCAAAAAAATTCAAAAAGAAATCGCCAAGCTTCACGAAGACTTGCAATTTGATTATGAACAAGAGCTCGAGGCCTTGTATTGACCCTGCTTTAGAAGGGTTTTTACTTAAATATGGTACAAGAAATTGCCCAACATAAAGTATACTGCAAGGCCCACCAAGTCGTTGGCCGTAGTGATAAATGGTCCTGAGGCCAAAGCGGGGTTGATGCCAATTTTGTCTAATAAAAGGGGAGTAGTGGTGCCTAAGAACGACGCCAAGATGACTACACAAAACAAAGATACCGATACAACAATCGCCAAAGTTTGGGTATTGCCAATTAACATGTTAAAGCCAAATACCAAGAGCGAAAGTACCAAACCATTGATAATGGCCACTATCAATACTTTGAATAAACGCCAAAACATAGAGTCGGTTTTTAGGGCATTGCTGGCTAAACTTTGTACCACAATGGCCGACGATTGTACCCCTACATTGCCACCCGTTGCGGTAATTAAAGGAATAAAGAAAGCCATGGCCGGTATTATCGCCAATTCTTTTTCATATTGCCCCATAAACATGGCACCCGTTAAACCACCCGCCATCCCAATCATTAACCATGGTAAACGAGCCCTAGAAAGCATCCATACGCTATCGTCTTCCTCAATTTTTTCAGAAACCCCCGTCATCGCCTGAATATCAAGCTCGGTTTGTTCGGTTACAAAGTCCATGATGTCATCAATGGTAATTCTACCCAATAGTTTTCCTTGGGTATTTACCACCGGTATGGCTTCTAAATCGTATTTCTGCATCATTTCTGCCACTTCATCGGCTGGCAAATGTGATTCTACCGAAATAATATCATCATCGTAAATGTCTTTGATGATGGTGCTTTCATTCGACAATACTATTTTTTTTAAAGACACCCTTCCCAGTAATTTGTCGTCGTCATTGACCACATATACCGAATAGCATTTCTCCACATTTTCAGTTTGTCGCCTAATTTCTTCAATACATTGGTTTAAGCTCCAATTGATATTGGCTTTGATCAACTCTTTGGCCATTAAGCCCCCGGCAACATCTTCATCGTAACGCAAAAGATCGGTGATGTGCAAGGCTTTTTCTTTGTCGTCTTTTTCGATATAGGCCAGCACTTCTTCACGCTCTAAAAAAGTTAAATCATTGAGGATGTCGGCACAATCATCGGATTCAATAAACTTTAAAAAGCTTGAAATACGTTCAGAATTAAAGTTTTTAAGAAAAGCTTTACGCGTATCGTCATCTACAGAACTGATAATTTCCGCTGCAAAATCAATGTCAAGGTGTTCAATAATGTATTTGCATTGTTCTGTATTTAATTCATACAAAACCAAAGACGCATCTGCGGCATACATTTCTTCGAAAGTGGCTTTAATAAAATCAATGTCTTGATTTTTAAGGGCATCTTCTATTTTATTGATGTACTCGTGCGTAATTTCAAATGACATATTAAATGAGTTTTGCGATGGTGTTGGTTAAAGCAATGTATTCTTCCACACTTAAGGTTTCAGCTCTTCGGTCAAAAAAAGCATCTGCGGCAAAATCTGGACCTAAGTTCATGGGCTTTAAGGTGTTTCGGAGCGTTTTGCGACGATTGGTAAAAGCTTGTTTCACAACTCTTTTAAACAGTTTCTCATCACAAGCTAAAGTTACCCTGTCGTTTCTTTTTAAACGAATAACGCCCGATTTAACTTTGGGAGGCGGATCAAAAACATGTTCTTGCACGGTAAAACAATACTCTATGTCGTAATAGGCTTGCAAGAATACACTGAGTATGCCGTAATCTTTATTGCCCGCAGGAGAAGCCAATCGTTCGGCTACTTCTTTTTGAAGCATACATACAATTTCGGTTACTTCTCCTCTCATTTCTTCTAAAATTTTAAAGAAGATTACCGAAGAAATATTGTAAGGGAAGTTGCCGATGATGGCAAATTTTTCTTGGTTAAATAAATCGTTAGAAGACATACGCAAGAAATCGCCATCAATAATCCTGTTTTCTAAGCTTGGAAAATGTTTTTTTAGGTAAACAATAGATTCAATGTCAATATCTATCGCCCAAGTTTCATAGGTGTCATTTTTGATCAGGAATTGTGTCAAAACCCCCATTCCTGGCCCAATTTCAAGTACTTTGGTATAGTTACCATGCAGACTCAATAGCGATACAATGTCCATGGCAATACCTTGATCGGTAAGGAAATGTTGACCTAAGTGTTTTTTGGCTTTAACTTTTAACATTATATTGGCTTAAAGATTTATCTTGCAGCACAAAAATAGAAGATTTTGATGAAGGGGTCTATTAAATTAGCAGAAACAATTTCAAGAAAAGAACATTTAGCGGTAATTGTGCAAGATATTGCCTCCGCTGAAGTGATTTTGAATGATAAAATTTCGTTTGAACGCTTTGCTAAGCTTGCCAATGCAGGCGAAAAGTTAGTAAGCATACAGCATGGTGCCTATAATCGGTACATAATACTTGCCTCCGATAAAAAAACAAAATCGGATACGCTTGAATATTATAGAACCAAAGGACATGATTTGTTGAAACTGGTTAACAAAGAACAAATTCAAGCGCTTGAACTTACTAGCACGTCTGCACAAGACGATGAACTCTTGGCCATGGCAGAAGGCATGCTTTTAGCCAATTATACGTTTCATAAATACAAAAAAGAACCTAAAAAAAATAGTTTTAAAACCGTACACCTGGTTTCCAAAACCATTGATAAAGCAAGCGTGAAAGCCCTTTTGACAGTAGTGTCGTCGGTGTATTTGGTGCGCGATTTGGTGAATGAGCCAGTGGTCTATTTAACCGCCACACAATTTAGTGCCGAAATGAAATCGCTCGGTGAGGAAGCGGGTTTTGACGTAGAAGTGTTAGAGAAAGCAGATATTAAGCGTTTAAAAATGGGAGGTTTATTGGCAATCAATGCCGGTGCGCCCAATCCTCCCACGTTTAATATTCTTACCTATAAACCTAAGCAGCATCAAAACAAACAACCATTGGTGCTTGTTGGCAAAGGAGTGGTGTACGACACCGGTGGGCTATCTTTAAAAGAAACAGCCAACAGCATGGATATCATGAAATGTGATATGGCTGGTGGTGCCGCGGTGTTAGGAGCAATCTATGCCATTGCCAAAAATAAATTGCCTTTTTATGTCGTAGGCTTAATTCCTGCTACCGAAAATAGGCTAGATGGCAATGCCATTACCCCAGGCGATGTAATAACCATGCACAGTGGTACCACGGTAGAAATATTAAACACCGACGCCGAGGGGCGTGTAATTTTGGCCGATGCTTTAAGTTATGCCAAACAATACAAGCCTACTTTGGTTTTAGATTTTGCAACCCTAACTGGTGCCGCTATTATGGCCTTGGGCAAATATGGCTCAGTAATGTTGGGTACCGCTACTGAAGAAACAAAAAATACCCTCAAGGCTGCCGGCAATCAAGTATATGAACGCCTGGTGGAATTGCCA